>JBDLIZ010000041.1:0-17870 GCA_039714615.1 Pseudomonadota bacterium
TTCAAATCCGTCGATGCCGAAATCTCCGGGTCGCGGCTCATTGGAAAGCCACATTATCTCCGCGCGATCCCGAAGACCCCGGTCCTTGAGGTTATTGTGAAGCAGTGAGATGTATTCAAAGGCCGCACCTTGGCAGGTACACATGCCATGGCCCGTACCCACTACGATTTTGGCTTTTTCACCCTGCTTGAGCCTGTCTACAAGGGCCAGGTATTGTTGGGCGGTGTCGGCGGCATGAGGAGGTGTGCAAATTGAGTGAGTAAATCCCTTTTCGGGGCCAAGACCCGGGGTCGCCTCGAAATCGAGTTTGGGTCCGGTGGCAATGATCAAATAATCGTAATCGACCTGCGTCGGTTTGTCATTCACCTCGACGACGACATGATTATCGTCGGGGTGGACCTCTGTCAATCTGCCGAGGATAAGGTTGATACCGAGTTTATCGCAGACCGGTTTCAGTTCGAATTGGGTCTTATCCACCGGGATCTGGCCGATACCAACCCAAACTAGGGAGGGGATGTAGGTAAATTTGGGGTGAAGGTTGATGAGCGTGATCTCGTGATCACCCTTGTTTTTCAGTGCGTTTTGCAGGACTAATGCGGCATAATGTCCGGAAAAGCCTGCGCCGATAATGACGGTTTTAGCCATGTTTCTCCTCTCTGGCGGTTGGTGATGTTTTTTTTATTGAATGGGATGGAATATTTCAGGCATGTTTCAATACCTGTTGAACACCTGCTACTGGGGAATCTCTTGAAGAGACGGAGATAAGCTTAACGAATGGATCATACCTGGCACAAAGAATACGCGCTTCGGCCCAAGGCGATGTGTAACGCATCATGCATCGCCAGGTTCTATGTCCGGCAAAAGTCACCATAACGTATGGGATGGAAACCGTGTGCAATGTTCTCCGATAAGCCAATTCAAGGTAGTTATATTTTTCTTGAATTCGACCTAAGATAATAACAAAGACCAATACTTGTCAAATACTTTTAATGTTTGTTTTTAAAATCCCCTCAAAGAGTTAACATAGATTAATTATTAATTTTTTATTGCCTCTAAACTGATTATGCTCATATCCTTGTAAACTCTCATAATTCCCAGGGCATCAAGCACAGTCTGAGCGGCTCGACGACTAAAATCAACCAGGTAAAAAGGGATATTTGGGAATGCCAACGCTTTGCCTAACCACCCCTCGTGATGGCCAGCTTGCTAGAGAAGAGGTTTTCAGACAGCTGCTGCTGTGCATCCAGATAACCCACACGTTACCGCCCCTTGCTCGCCACAGAGCTAGCAAAACCTTCCTGTTGCAACAGAACCGTAAAGGTTTCTGTTAAACTATGCCCCTTGGGCGCCATGCGCCAACATCGAAGCGCGGTTACAGAGCTTGAGGTACTCAAGCGCTGAGTATTGGATCTAGGTTGGATTGAAGCCACTCCTCGGTATAGAGCATTTTTCCAGCATAAAAAATAATAAAGACAATAATCATGCACCTCAGACGACCTACTAATGGACACGCTTAAACCCAGTTGGAGAGCCTCGTCGAGGCAATATTGAGTAGTTCGCATGCTAGCCATCGCTTTTGATGCTCATAGACTGATCGCTCAGCTGGACACACGACTGGATTCCGTCTTGCGTCACACAAAAGAGGCGGACCATAAGGGGATGTTAAGCGTTACCCTGGCCGTTCCTGAACTCGCCTCCCTTGAACTCACGGAACTGCCCAGAGGAGGCATCTATTGGGCCCGCCTAGAAGATCAGAGCTTTCGATTTGCCATGGGCCAAGAGGCGCTTATACAGGCTAGTGGCAGAACGCGCTTCCAGCAGCTGGAAGAAGAATTCTCTAGACTGTGTCAAAGCTGGGTAAAACTCGATCCCGACAATTTAAGCGCCCCGGCACGGGCCTTCGTCGGTTTTTCCTTTTCCCCAAAGGCGAAGCTGCATAGCTGCTGGCAAGGCTTTGCCAACGCATGTATTCTGGTGCCTAGCCTGTTGCTCGAGCGCAAGGGCCACAGCTGCCAACTGACCTTCACATGCAATACCCTCACGGGCCCCGACAGGGATGAGATAAGGCGCGGATGGTTGCGCCAAGCCCTGAATCTATTCGTCGAGGTCACGGGTTTTTCCATGCCTTACGATTCCCTTAAACCCCTGGACCGGATTGAAGACACCCCGAGTGAAAGTGAATGGTTGGCACGGGTGCACAAGGTCCTAAAGGCCATCGAAGAAGGACATCTGGAAAAAGTGGTTCTAACCCGCCGGGTTCGGGTTAGAAGCCATCAACCCCTGCGGCCCGCCCGCTCATTGTCTTGGCTGTCATCGCGTCATTCCAGCGGTGTACAGTTAGCTTATGCATCCGCACATGCGACCTTAGTAGGCGCATCACCCGAACGTCTGGTCAGCTTACAGGGCGACAAGGTCATCTGTGACGCCGTGGCGGGAACGGCCTGCCGGCACCCCCTAGCGGACCAGGATCGGAAACTCGGACTGGCGCTTCTTGCGGATAACAAGGCACGGCATGAACAGGATCTGGTGGTCAACTCCATCATCCAGTCGCTGGATCCCTTGTGCACCAGCCTGAGTGCGCCGGTGGAACCCCAGTTGTTAAAATCGTCCAAGATCCAGCATTTATGGAGCCCTATCCATGGTCGGGTCAGATCGGAAATATCGCTGCTGGACCTCGCCTCTAAGCTTCATCCTACCCCCGCGGTCGGAGGGACACCATGTCAACAGGCCGTCACCTGGCTGGAGGAGCATGAGAGCGGTCAACGGGGCTGGTACACCGGCGCGCTGGGCTGGATGGCCACCGATGGCAGCGGTGAGCTGGCGGTCATCTTGCGCTGCGCCCTGCTACGCCATAATGTCGCCGATCTGTTTGCCGGAGCGGGTATCGTAGGGGATTCCAACCCCGAGGACGAGCTCGCCGAGACGGAATGGAAGCTGCGCACCATGCTGGATGCCTTGGCCGTGGTCTGATGCCGCAGTCCCCTTCTACTTATTCTCCTATTTGGATAGATACGACCGACTAAATGAGCGTAGAATATGGAGAACTGAATCTGGTCTGGTGCACCGCCCTGGTAGAAGGACTGGTTAGGAACGGTGTTCACTATGCAGTAGCCTCTCCAGGCTCGCGATCGACCCCTCTCACCCTGGCCTGCGTTCGTCATCCGGGACTGCGTCTCTGGATGCAGCCCGATGAGCGCAGTGCGGCCTTTTTCGCCTTGGGGATCAGTAAGCTCAAAAACTCACCCGTGGCCGTGATCGCGACCTCCGGCACGGCCCCCGCCAACTGGTATCCCGCCGTCATCGAGGCCTCTTACGACTACCATTCCCTGATCATGCTCAGCGCCGACCGACCGGGCGAATTACAGGATTGCGGGGCCAACCAAACCATCGATCAGACTCGACTGTTCGGTGTACACACGCGGGCATTTCAGAACTTTCCTCCAGCTGACGACTCAGCTACCGCCCTGCGCATGGCCCGGGATATCGCCTCGCGCGCGGTGGACAACAGCCGCTGGCCAATTCCCGGACCGGTACACATCAATGTCCCCCTGCGAGAGCCCCTGGTGCCCAAAGACCTTACCGCAACGCTCCCGCACTACGCCAGCGAAATCGTTCCCCGCTCACATCATCCGCAGCTGAACCCGGATCGGCGGGACGTCAATGAATTGAACCGACGCCTGTGTTCCGGGAATGGTTTGATCGTATGTGGCAGGGCAGACTACCCGGATGAGTTTCCGGAAGCGGTAGGCAAGCTAGCCGATCGGCTACATAGCCCTGTTTTGGCGGATCCCTTGTCCGGATTGCGTTTCGGAAGACATGATCGTCATTGGGTTTTCACTCATTACGATGCCCTGCTTAGAGCCGAGGATATGGTGCAGGATTACCGGCCGGATTGGGTGCTACGTTTTGGCGGCATACCGACCTCAAAGTCTCTACAGCGTTTCCTCGGTGGTTTATCTCAGGACACTATCCTGCTTGTCGTCCCTTATGGACCCTGGCCCGATATTGAGCATAGCAGCGCCGAGGTATACCACAGCGATCCGCTAGAGCTGTGCCATGCCTTGTTGAAAACGGAACTTCAGCCCGCCCACGAGCCATGGCACCAGACCCTGCTCGATCGGGAACGCCATGCCGCCAGGGTACTTAATGAGATGAAAAATAAACCCTTGGAGGCCGAGGTACTCGAATCGGTAATACGACTGAGCCCTGAGGGAAGCCAGCTTTTTTGCGCGAACTCCATGGTCATCAGAGACATCGACAGCTTTGCCAGCGGCGGCCAACGGCATCTTCGCCTGCATGGAAACCGGGGAGCAAGTGGCATCGACGGCAACGTCTCGACGGCCTTGGGCATGGCGGCGGTCGCCGAGGATCCGGTCATAGCCTTACTGGGTGATTTGACCCTTTATCACGATATGAATGGTCTGCTCGCAGCCAACGACCTCAATATAGTCATGGTGATCTTTAACAATGGCGGCGGCGCCATTTTCGGTTACCTGCCACAGGCCGCATTGCCGGAATTCGAACCCTATTGGCTCACCCCACTGGGTTTGGACATCGCTCAGATCGCCCGACTTTATGGCTTGAACCACCATCGGGTACGGAATGGAAAGCAATTTACCAAAGCCTTAAAGCACGCTCTCAATACCTCCAGTGCGGATATGATCGAGGTAATAATCGATCGTGAAGACAGCCTCCGGCGTCATAGGAGCTACTGGAAAACCGTCAGCCGCAAACCTTTATTATTAAACCTAGATCCTGTAAGTGATCTAGGTAAAAATAGAAACCCCTAACCGATATCCATAAACCGACCATGATCTGGACCTCCATTACCGAATTCGATTTTCAAGATATCCTCTATCAACAGGCCGATGGCATCGCCAAGATCACCATCAACCGGCCCGAGGTACGCAACGCCTTCCGACCTGAAACCATAAATGAACTGATTCAGGCCTTCACTCATGCCCATATTGACCAGGACATCGGGGTCATTATTCTAACCGGCGCCGGTGAGCTGGCGTTCTGCTCGGGAGGAGACCAAAGGGTGCGAGGAACCCACGGCGGCTATAAAGACGCCCAGGGGGTGCAACACCTCAATGTGCTGGACCTGCAGATGCAGATCCGCAGACTGCCGAAACCGGTGGTCGCCATGGTGGCCGGATATGCCATCGGCGGTGGTCATGTGCTGCATCTAGTATGCGACCTCAGCATCGCCGCGGACAATGCACGATTTGGCCAGACCGGACCGCGGGTAGGCAGTTTCGACGCCGGACTCGGTACCGGACTGCTGGCCCGCGCAGTGGGGATCAAAAAGGCCAAAGAAATCTGGTTTCTATGCCGTCAATATTCGGCCCAGGACGCCCTGCAGATGGGTCTGGTCAATACCGTGGTGCCCTTGGATCGCTTGGAAGAGGAGACCGTCGGTTGGTGTAAAGAGATGCTGAAACTCAGCCCCACGGCCTTGCGCTCCCTCAAGGCCGCATTCAATGCCGATACCGATGGCCTCGCCGGCATCCAGGAACTGGCCGGTAATGCCACGGCCCTGTTCTATATGTCTGCTGAGGCCCAAGAAGGCCGTGACGCCTGGCTTGAGAAACGTCCTGCGGATTTCAGTAAATTTCCGCGCCGGCTCTAGTACCTCCTTTTCCAGCTCTGGAGGTCGGGCCAACTTTTGGGAGGGGAATCTAGGGGGGGACACAATACACAACTATCCGGTAAAAATTTTGGTAATTTAAGTATTGTGCCCCCAGATCTGCCGTCGTGATGTAGCGGCAGCTTCAAAGGCGGGATGATCTGCCGGGTACGGTTGGATTTCCTCTCCTTATTCTTTCCTTTTAGGTATAAGGAAGTGATCCATCGAGTTGCTTGAGTTGCGTGCCAATACCTTTCGCCTGCGCTCGCGCAAGAATCTTGCTTCCCATCGCCACGTCTTCAATGGCCAATCCATAGTTAAACCCAATAATACGCTCGATATCTGTCTCACGACCCGGTTTCTTCCCCGCGATGATCTCGCCGAGCTCGGCATGGGGTTCGGGAAACGATTCATAAGATTTGCCGGGACCGATGAGGGCTGAACTCAGTTGATGCCAGTCGTCTACCACGAGTTTGTCCGCGCTTCGGATTGCCTCCGGCGCCCACCCCAGGCTGTGGACGGGTAAAGCCAAGGCGCCCGGCCTGATACAGTCTTCCTTGAATACAACTTGTCCGCGAAGTTTGGCGGCGGTGGAGACAAGAATGTCGGCGTCACGAATTGCGTCGTCGATCGAATCAGCGGCTTCAATTTCGCAGTCAACATACTGCCCCATCTCCGATACGTACCGCTCAAGAGTTTCCGGAATAACGTCGAACACGCGGACCCGTTCAATGGCCGGAACCGTCGATTTGATCGTCAGCAGGTGATATCGACCTTGAATTCCGGCACCCACGATACTGAGCACCCGCGAGTCAGACCTGGCGAGGTACCGAGCGGCAACCGCCGAGGCGGCAGCGGTACGCATTGCCGTAACAAAAACGCCGTCCATGATTGCGGTGGGAATTCCGGTCTCCGGATCGTTCATGATAATCAGGCCCGAAATGTTGGGCAGGCCTCGTTCGTAATTGGAGGAGAACCCGCTTACCCATTTCATTCCTACCTGTTTCTTGCGGCGCAACAACGCAGGCATCGCATGGATGAATGTTCGGGGCAGAGGGTGGACGCCCGGCTTGGGAGGGTTTTCGACCTGCTTCTCGCCGTGTTCGTGAAGAGCATATTCGACAATATCAACCGATTCGGCCACTGTGGGTGCAACGTCAATGACGTCTTGCTGTGATAAGTAAAGTAAATTCTGCGATTTTGCCATACAGATTCCTCGCTCCCTTGATCTCTTGATCTCTTGATCTCTTGATCTCTTGATCTCTTGATGAAAAGGATAAAGGATAGGAAATTCAGCGCCACTTCGCAACGGTAGCTTGACTCTAGTCATCTAGGGACACAATATTAGCTTGACTCTAGTCATCTAGGGACACAATATTTAATTACAAATAATTTTTTCCAGATTATTAAGTATTGTGTCCCTAGATCCTTCTGAAGTATTGTGTCCCTAGATCCTTCTGATCCTTCTTCCCTAGATCCTTATGCAGACTTATTCAGAGATTCCCTAACAATTTTCATCATAGCTTCAACCCGTTTTGAGAGATGCCATGAGATCTTCAACCATTTGTTTCATAATTGAACTTTTGGGTTGCAGTTTACCGTAAACGCGCAGGCCATAGATGTTATTAATGAGCAGTTTGGCCTGAATGACAGGGTCTTTTCCCGGATCAAGCTCGCCACTGGCAGCCGCCTCAATCAGTACCTTCTTGATGGCTTGCTCAAGTTCCTGGAACATATTTGCAATTCGGTTTTTCAGTTCTTCATCATCAGCGGGGGTTTCAAGCAAAGCGTTAACAAGCATGCAGCCGCGCGAGTCTTTGTGACAAGTGTCGCCCACAATATATATGAACATTTCGCGCACACGTTGTAGTGGTAAGCCATCCGCTTCAAGCAGTGCCTTAAGGTGTTTTATGGATGCTTTAAAATAAGTGTCGATCGCGGTAAGAAAAAGAGACCGCTTATTACCAAAGGCAGCATAGAGGCTACCGGGTTGCAAGCCGGTAGCATCACTGATGTTCTTCATGGAAGTGGCTTCGTAGCCACGTTCCCAGAAAAGCCTCACGATATTGTCGATCACCTTTTGCTGATCAAATTCAACCGGTCTACCCATCAATCATTTCTCCTGCCAGGCACATCACAGAATATTATTGAATAATCGTTCAATAATCAATATACTCCTTCCGAGGTTTTTGAATGACCGTTCAATAACCGCTTACATCCTAACTATATGGCCTCATAACGTAGGAGTTAATGATGAAAAGATTTAAAAATAAAGTTGTTTTGATTACTGGCGGTGCAACTGGTATTGGTCTTGCAACCGCAAAACGTTTTGCCCATGAAGGCGCCAAACTCGTGATAGCAAGCCGCAATGAAAGCACGGGGCAAGACGCCGTCAAGGCCATTAAGGATGCTGGCGACGAGGCGACATTCATTCAAACAGATGTCACACAGGAAGACCAAGTAGAAGCCTTGATCCAAAAGACAGTTTCAACCTATGGGAGACTGGATGCTGCATTTAATAACTCTGGCACTGAAGGAAAAGTTGCTTATTTAGCTGATGATAACCTCGAAAACTACTCGCATATTTTTGATGTCAACGTTAAAGGTGTCTGGCTTTGTCTGAAACACGAACTCAAGCATATGCAACAAAACGGTGGTGGCTCGATCGTCAACACCGCCTCAATTGCAGGTTTGATCGGCTTCCCGGGACTGGGGCTGTATGCGGCCTCCAAGCATGCCGTACTTGGACTCACCAAATCAGCAGCCCTGGAAAATGCTTCCCTCGGTATCCGCGTGAATGCAGTTAGTCCAGCCGTTATCGAAACGGATATGGCTGATCGCTTTTTAGGGGGCCAACCCGGCGAACTGGAAGAAACAATTGCTGGGGTAACTGCAATGCACCCTATTGGACGCTTTGGCAAAGCAGAGGAAGTTGCGTCAGCTGTCACCTGGCTATGTTCAGAAGATGCTTCTTATGTGCTGGGTCAAAGCCTCACAGTTGATGGTGGGTTTACGGCAATATAACTCATGCGCATTTCTCCGCTGGGTAGTACCACAGCGGAGAAATGCCTGATCTCACTTGGCCCACTGTTCTGGCTGACACAGCGTTTAAATTAACACAGCCAGCTGAGTGACGCCGGTTTCGATGGGAGCAGTGATGATACGCAGCACGCCATGCGGCTTCTCCTGGCCTGCTTGGCAGAGTCGGCAATCATGATTGTGGCGCGGGCCCTTTGCGCGGTGAGACAATTAGCTGTCTCTCATCTCCTGAACACGCCGGTTGAAGGTCGCTTCGTCGATCTCACCCTGGGCCAGCCGCCGCTCCAGCTCCTCGATTTGTTGTTCCGCCCATTCTTCGGGTGAGCCGGTTTTTCTGGTGAGCAACCAACGCAGGAAAAAAATACCCGGGATGATCATGGCCAACCCGATAGCCGCTTTGGTGAATTGGTCTTCCATCATGCTGCGATTGTATGCTCCACAAGCATGCTATTTCAACTACTCCTGCAATCTGGTCCAGAGAACAACGCCTGCAAGAAGGTCAACCAGCATCGCCGCGGACCCGGTTGACAGCTAGCACCTTACAGTTGAGGATATCGAGACCCATCCCCTGAGCGGCTGGTTATTTAACAAAAATGAGGGAATTGTCCAATAATCGTTTACCTAGATCCTGCAAGTGATCTAGGTTTTACATTCACCAACCAAACACAACACCGTAAACCGTTCCGACTAAACCCATGATATCGCCCTGGCTCATCGCAATACGTCCCAAGACCTTATCGCTCGGTGTGGTACCGGTGCTGGTAGGAACCTCGCTGGGGTGGTCCGAGTCCGGAGCCATGAGCTGGCTAGTGATGACCGCAGCCCTGGTCGTGGCGGTTTTGATTCAGATCGGCACCAATCTGCATAACGATGTAGCAGACTTTGAACTTGGCGCGGATGATACGACTACCAGGCTAGGCCCTCTTCGAGCCACCGCCGAGGGTTGGTTAACACCAACCCAGGTCCGGCGGGCTGCGGTCTTGAGCTTTGCTCTGGCTTTCATTACCGGCTGCTCTTTGATCTGGGTTGGGGGCTGGCCGATATTGATGGTAGGCGTTATCTGCATTGCGGCCGGTTACGCCTATACCGGCGGTCCCAAACCCATCGCCTATATCGGGCTTGGCGAACTGTTCGTATTCCTCTTTTTCGGTCTGGTCGCGGTGAGTGGCAGCTATTACCTGCAAACCGGCCAACTGAGCCTTTCAGCACTGGTCGCGGGTACCTTGATCGGCCTTCCCGCCGCGGCAGTGCTGGTGGTCAATAATTACCGGGATCTTGAAAATGACCGACAGGCCGGAAAGAATACCTTGGCGGTGCGTCTCGGGCGTCGCGCCACTCAAGTCGAATATACGCTTCTGATGCTCGGCCCATTCCTGCTGGTACCGCTCCTTCCTGCTGCCCGAGGCAGTCGATGGTGGCTGATCATACCCCTGCTGCTCCTCCCTTGGGCCATAATTCTGGTATCACGTTTTCTCAGGGATCCGCCCGGTCCCTCCTTCAATCGACTCCTTGCAGCTACCGCCCAATTTCAATTGGGCCTGGGCCTGCTACTATGTCTCACCTTACTGGCCGGCCAAGGAATTTCCTATGACTGATACATTAAGCGATCTCAACGTGCAGGATATCATCGCCGATGCCAAATTAGCGAACGATCGGCTAAGAGTTTGTGAATAAATCTCCCTACGGCTGCGGGCACCCCTGAAGCAGCGCTAGTGCTCTAGCAGCCAACTCCATTTCCGGCCATGGATTCGATACTCTCCTCGCTTACCTCGGCGACCATTCTGATCACCGTCAACCAGCGTCTTGCTCGCCACGTCCACCAGGCCTATGACCAAGTCCGATTGGCATCGGGAGATCAGGTATGGCCGACCCCGGACATTCTCCCCTGGGACGCCTTTGTTCAGCGCTGCTGGCTGGCGACGAGGAAAAGATCCCTACTGAACGGTATCGACGTTCCGCTGTTGCTGACCGGTACCCAGGAATTAGCCGTGTGGGAGAAAATCATCAGTGAGTCGCGGCAAGGGGCCAGACTGCTGAGGGTAACCCAGGCAGCCCGCCGGGTAAGGGAAGCATGGCGAATGGTTCATGGCTGGCGCATCGAACTGAAAGACTCTACTTTGTTGGACGAGGACAGCGAAGCCTTCCTGGAGTGGTCCGATCAATATCGCCACCACTGTCGAGAAAAGGGTTGGCTCGACCATGCCAGACTCCCCGACTGGTTGTCTAAAACAATCACTGAAGGCTTCCTTCACTTACCTGATCAGCTGCTGTTAGCCGGCTTCGATGAACTCTCGCCTCAACAACAAACCCTGCTAGAGGGCATCCGTACCGCCGGATGCCATTGGCAACAGAAAGAAATTACCGGATCAGACACCACCGCCCATAAACTAGCGACGGAAACCGCCGAACAGGAGATTCACTTGGCCGCCCGTTGGGCGAAACAGCAATCGGCACCAGCCAAGGCACGCTCAATCGCTATCGTGGTGCCGGACCTCAGGGACCGGCGTGCACTTATCATCCGTATCTTTGACGAACATCTGGCCCCAGCCCGCCTGATCGAGGGGCTGTTGCCCGAAAGCCCCCCCCTAGAGCGGCCTTACAACATCTCCTTGGGCACCCCGCTGGCGGACACACCCGTGGTACAGACGGCCCTTACGACGTTGCGCCTGGCCATGAGATCACTGCCAACCAATGACCTGACTCAACTGCTCTGTGCACCCTTCTTAGCAGGCGCGCAAGCAGAGGCCAATCGGCGTGCCCTGCTGGATGCCAAGCTACGTAAGCTGGGCGAGCTACGCTCCGCGCCTGGACGCATATTGTATTTCGCGGAGCAGAATACCGAAGCTAGCGACCAACCCCCTTACCATGCGCCGATCCTGGCTCAGATCATGGAGCGGCTCATCCAGCACGCCAATGAACGTCCTGTCCGGCAACCGGCAAGGGCCTGGGCAGCGCATTTCACGGATATCTTGAAAGCCGCCGGTTGGCCCGGTGAACGCCGCCTGAGCAGCAACGAATACCAGGCCATCACGGCCTGGCACGAACTGCTCGACCAATTCTGCCAACTAGAGACAGTATTACCGGCCATGGAAATGCGTGACGCGCTGAGCTGGTTGCGACGGTTGTGCAACGAGCGACTGTTTCAGCCCGAAAGTGGCGATAAACCCATCCAGGTGCTCGGCCTGCTGGAGGCGGCAGGCATGGGCTTCGATCAACTGTGGGTGATGGGCCTAAACGACGAACAGTGGCCCCCTCCCCCCAGACCTAATCCTTTTCTTCCCGTGCTGCTGCAACAACAGGCCGGTGCGCCACGTTGTTCCGCGGAACGCGAATTACGGGTAGCGAGATACATCACCGAGCGCCTGCTACACGCTGCTCCCCAGGTCATGGTCAGTTACCCCCTGCGCGACGGGGACCGGAACCTGCGTCCCAGCCCACTCATCGGACACCTGGATCCATGGCCGGACCCAAATGACGACCCAGTGACCGATTATTGGCAGCGGATTCGAGAAACCGGCCGACTGGAAACCCTGGAGGACAGCCGTGGCCCGCCACTGACTCCGGGACTGGCACCGGGCGGCAGCGGCCTGTTCCGGGATCAGGCGCAATGTCCTTTCCGGGCCTTCGCTCATCACCGGCTACAGGCACGGCCCCTGGAGTCGGTCCAGTCGGGCCTGGATCCGCGCCACCGGGGTATCCTGATCCACCGCATGCTGGAGCGGCTATGGGGAGTATTAGGCAATCAACAAGGCTTACTGTCACTCGATGCGCAGGCACTGCAGGAAACAATAAAGCCTATCGCCAGGAAGGTCGTACAGGAGCAGATGGCACAACGCCCAGACACCTTCAGCTGGGTTTTCAGCCGCCTGGAACGCCGACGTCTGGAGCGTCTGGCCCGGGACTGGCTGGACATCGAGCAAAGACGCTCACCCTTCACCGTGAGCCAGACAGAGGCACGGGCGACCCTCGAGGTGGCCGGCCTCCTGGTAAAAGGTATCGTGGACCGCGTCGACCGATTGGCCGATGGCAGATCGGTGATTATCGACTACAAGAGCAGCAATCAACACGGTCCACGACACTGGCTGGACGAGCGCCCGGACGAGCCCCAGCTACCGCTCTACACGCTGGCCCTGGACAGACCACCCGCCGCCCTGTTGTTCGCCCAGCTCAAACCCGGCAGCATGGCCTTCAAGGGACTGGCCGAGGACGCGGATATCGTTGCAGGAATCGCCGCCTTCAGAGACCAGAAGGCGGCGCAAATCCATGGAGACTGGAATGGCCTAATCGAGCAATGGCGCAAAATCCTCGAGGGGCTGGCCAGGGAATTCCTGGCGGGTGAGGCGCAAGTCGCTCCCAAGTCCTACCCCGACAGCTGTAGATACTGCGACCTGCCCACCCTGTGCCGCATCAATGAACTGCGGGAACAAGAGGCCGAGTCATGAGAAAACCTAGCTGGCCGGCAGACCAGTCCGAACGCGACCGGGCGCTGGATCCCGCCAGTTCCTTTATCGTCCAGGCACCGGCTGGTTCCGGCAAGACCGAATTGCTTGCCCAGCGGGTGCTGGTGCTCCTGGCAGGGGTGAAACAACCCGAAGAGGTCGTGGCCATCACCTTCACACGCAAGGCCGCGGCCGAGATGCGCGGGCGCATCTTGGAGGCTTTGCACGGAGGCAGGGAGGAACAAGCGCCTGCCGCGGAGCACCAACGACGCAGCTGGACCTTGGCACGTGCGGTGATCGCCCGCGATGCCGAACTGGGCTGGCATATCGAGTCCAATCCCGGCCGGCTACGAGTGCAAACCATCGATGCACTCTGCGCCAGCCTCACCCGGCAGATGCCGTTGCTCTCGGGCCTCGGTGCTCAACCGCGGATCACTGAAAAGGCGGAGCAGCTCTATCTGGAAGCGGCACTGCGCACCCTAGCCGAGCTGGAATCAAAGGAATCCTGGTCAGCCGATATAGAACGATTGCTAGAGCATCTTGACAATGATCTCAACCGCCTGGCCGAGCTCTTGGCCAGCATGCTACAGCGCCGGGATCAATGGACTCGCCATGTGGTCGGACAACCCGATCGCAACCAACTCGAACAGGCCTTTGTTCACAGTATCGAGGATGCCCTGAAGGCGGTGACCGACGCCATCCCACACACGATGCAGGCAGAGATTACCGACCTGGCACGGTTTGCGGCAGAACATCTTCAGGCGGCGAATAGCCGATCCGCGCTGATAGGCTGCCTGGACCATCAGCAACCGGCCGGAATCACGGCAGACCAGTTACCCTTCTGGCTGGGCATAGGTGAACTGCTGTTGAACAAAAAGGGGGACTGGCGCAAGCGATTCAGTAAAACAGAAGGCTTTCCTGCACCCAGCTCGACCAAGGATAAGGATCAAAAAGCCAGACGCCAGGCGATGAAAGATCAAGCCGCCACCTTGGTGGGACGCCTTAGCGAAATAATAGGGCTGCAACCGGCGCTGGCCAAGCTACGAAGGCTACCGCCGACTTGCTACAGCGAAGACCAATGGCAGACCCTGGAGGCATTATTATCTCTGCTGCTCAATGTCCTGGCCCAGCTGAGACTGGTCTTCCAAGAGCACGGCGAGGCGGACTTCACCGCCATCTCCCAAGCGGCCCTACAGGCCCTGGGTGAGGAACAGCAACCCACCGACCTGGCGCTGGCCCTTGATTATCGCATCCAACACCTGCTCATCGACGAATTCCAGGATACCTCTTTGAGCCAGTACCAGCTGCTGGTGCGGTTAACCTCCGGTTGGCAGCCTGGTGATGGACGCACCCTGTTTTGTGTCGGCGACCCCATGCAATCCATCTACCGCTTCCGCGAGGCCGAGGTGGGTCTCTATCTACGCGCCCGGCGCTACGGCATCGGTGAGCTGGAACTCATCCCGCTGACCTTGAGCGTGAATTTTCGCTCAACCAAAAACATCGTCGAATGGCTCAACGACTGCTTCGGTAAGATCCTGCCCGAACAGGAGGATATTGCCAGCGGCGCAGTCAGTTACACCCCGGCCCAGGCCATCCATCCAGGCAAGACCGCCAAGGCGGTACAATTCCATGCCGCCTTGGGAGACGACCGAGTCGCCGAGGCGCAACAAGTGGTTTGTTTAGCGCAGCAGGCTCGGCGGCAACGTCCCGGAGCCCCCTGCGCCATTCTGGTACGCAGCCGCAGCCATCTGGCGGAGATCGTACCCTTGTTGCGCGCCCGGGGCCTGCACTTCCGAGCCGTGGAGATCGAATCCATGAGCGGCCGGCAGGTGGTACTCGACCTGCTCGCCCTTACCTTGGCCCTCAATCACCCGGCCGACCGCATCGCCTGGCTATCGATATTGCGCGCCCCCTGGTGCGCCCTCACACTCGACGATCTGCACGCCCTGTGTGCGCAGTGGCCCGATAATACGATTCCTGAATTGTTAGGCCGGCGATCCTGCTGGCATGGCCTGTCTAACGACGGCCAGACCCGGCTCACCCGGGTTGCAGACATTTTGCTGCAAAGCCTGGGGCAGCGACGGCGTCACAGCCTGCACCGCTGGGTGGAATCGACCTGGCTCGCCCTGGGCGGTCCGGCGGTGGTATCCCAGGCCCGCGACTTGGAGGCTGCACAGGTTTTTTTAAGCCTGCTTGATGCCCTGGACTTGGGAGGTACGCTAGCGGACCGCGAGGCCCTGCAAGAACAAGTGCAGACCCTCTACGCACCTACCGACCCGGAGGCGGATGAAGGCCTGCAACTGATGACCATCCACAAGGCCAAAGGTTTGGAATTCGACACCGTAATCGTCCCGGGACTGGGACGCAGGCCCAAAACGGATGAACAGAGGCTGCTGGTATGGCTGGAATGGCCACGTACCCAAGGGGACAGCGACCTGCTGCTGTCGCCTATCAAAGGGGCCACCGAACAACAGAGTCGAGCCTATGGTTACATTATCGATATGGAAAAGGAGAAGGCCCGCTACGAGGATGGCCGTCTGCTTTATGTCGCCACCACTCGAGCCAGGAATTACTTACATCTGCTGGGTCACGTCAGCGCTCAAGATCGGGATGGAGAACTCATTCTTAGTAAACCTCTTCAGGGTTCACTGCTTTACCAAATCTGGCCGGTGGTGGAACAGGAATTTCATCGACGGGCGACCAAGGGTCGTTTAGAAACAGCGCCGCAAGACACCTTGGAAGGCAAACGCAATATCCTGCGACGATTGCCAGCACACTGGCATTGCCCAGCCCCACCTCCGGGCATGCAGCTGTCCAGAAATCTTGTCCCCGAAGCTAGCAACGAGCAGCGTCTAGAGTACCAATGGGCCGCACCGCTGGCACGTATCATAGGTATGGTCATACATTCAATGCTGCAACTGCTGCCCGGATGGCGGGTTGATAACGACCAGACAGAAGAGGAGCTAAAGCACTTTGCACAAGGCGCCTTGATGCAACACGGACTCCAGGGGACGACGCTGAATCAGGCCCTGCGGCAGGTGGAACAGACACTCGACAATATTCTGATCGACCCACGTGGGCGTTGGATCTTCGACCCCTCTCATCGGGATGCCCATAACGAGTATCCGCTCAGCGGTTATGTCGACGGCAGGATCGTCAACCTGGTGATCGATCGCTGTTTCATCGATGCGCAAGACGTACGCTGGATCATCGACTATAAAAGCGGCAGCCACGAAGGCGGCAGCCGGGACGCATTCCTCGACCAGGAGCAAGCGCGCTATAAGCCACAGTTGGATAGATACGGGCGATTATTCGCCATGAAAGAGTCCAGGACCATCCGTCTGGGCCTCTATTACCCCTTGTTGCAGGGTTGGCGGGAATGGGCATTGGGGGAATAGTGCCTTGCTAAAAGAGCCGATCGGTGTATGGAGTCACTCATGTTGTGAAATATTCACAACATGCTGGTGATATATATCAGTGCATTTCTTTGGGGATGGGTGTATACCCATGAGTCAATTCAATCAAGTTTGAAAGTCTGCGGGAGATAGATGATTTATTGGGTAATATGCCGCCGAGCGGTATTCGCACGAAGATCGGAGTTTTTTTAACCTTCGTTTTTCAATAGTGGGCATGATTATTCGGCAACTCATGAAGTGATTTAGCTTTGAGATGGGGAGCGGTCTAAACTATTGACCCTATCCGTAGTTTTGAACGGTATAGTCAGCATGACTTGGTATGCAGCTACGGATATCCTATGGAATCAGGAGATATGCCGCAGAGCAGGCTATATTAGACCCTCTGATCTGTCAAGAAGGGAACTTTGGGACGTGGATATGCGGATCGGGAGAATAATTAATTAGGGCATGAAATGACAAAGGATCATAAACAAATAATACAACGTTCGGTCGCTGTTGCTTTTGTTTTAGCGCTGATCTTCCCAGCGTTATGGATAGCAATGACTGGAAAGACATGGCGATCCCCTGTGGTTGAAAAAGGGTACGTAGAACAATTAACGTTAAATGAGCGAACCAAGTGGGAAAGAGAAAATATGAAGCCGGCATCCTTCATTGAACATATTGCCGGTGTTCGATCGTATATAGCAGCACATCCAAAAGGATATATAAAAACCTCATTTTGGGTGTTTGTTGTTGTATTTATTATCAATGGCGCAATCCTTCTAGTAAGGTGGAAATAATTGCCCTAAGAAGGATAGGAAGGGG
The DNA here is from genome assembly GCA_039714615.1 of Pseudomonadota bacterium. Taxonomy (GTDB): domain Bacteria; phylum Pseudomonadota; class Gammaproteobacteria; order JAAEPA01; family JAAEPA01; genus JAAEPA01. The sequence goes on from JBDLIZ010000041.1 coordinate 17,328, forward strand.
GTTTTAATCCCCCTCCCCCGGGTCGTCGGAAGCAGTCACCCGCTTCCGACTCCCACACAACGTAGCGTGCGGATTTCCCGCACTACGCTCTTCAGAAGTTGATTCACAGAACAGCAAATGACTGTAGTTTCCTATAGGGAATCACCAACCTTGGTCGCTGTAACGGAAACCGCTTTTTAATCCGCTGGAAAACCTCCCACGGAACATTACCCTTACTTACGACTGAGAGATAAAGGGTCAGTTCTGAGAGATAAAGGAGAGATAAAGGGTCAGTTCCAACATTAAAACATATTCTGCTATAGTATATCTATGGCCAGACCACTGAGATTGGAATATGCAGGCGCTTTGTATCATGTGACCTCGCGGGGGGACCGGCGGGAAGACATCTACCGGGATGATGAGGACCGAGAAGCGTGGTTGGCGGTATTGTCGCAGGTTTGTGAGCGTTTCAACTGGGTGGTGCATGCCTGGTGTCAGATGACGAATCACTACCACTTATTGGTGGAGACGATTGATGGTAATCTGTCCCGCGGGATGCGGCAG
>JBDLIZ010000042.1:0-17615 GCA_039714615.1 Pseudomonadota bacterium
TGCAAGATATTGATTTGTAGAGCGAATTTGAGACCGAGTGGAATCCTTATTGTGATACCCGAGGGAGTAAATATCGCTATACGGATCAAGAGCTTGTGCTAGGTGAGTGCGATCACTTGCAGGATCTAGGTCCTACAGTATGTATCGACTCAGATCTTCGTCTTTGATCAGTTCCCCTAAGTGGTCCTGCACATAGGTCTCATCAACGGTGACCTGCCGACCCTGTTGGTCGGGAGCGGTATAGGAAATCTCATCGAGCAACCGTTCCATTACGGTATGCAGACGCCGCGCACCGATGTTTTCAGTCCGTTCGTTGACATCGAAGGCCACCTCGGCGATCCGCCTCACCCCATCCTCGGTAAATGAGAGTCCAAGACCCTCGGTATCCAGCAGGGCCGTATATTGCTCAGTTAAGGAGGCATCCGGCTCGGTCAGTATGCGGATAAAATCAGCAGTAGACAGTGCCTTTAATTCAACCCGGATCGGCAATCGTCCCTGCAGCTCTGGAATGAGGTCGGAGGGTTTGGACAGGTGAAAGGCCCCCGAGGCGATAAACAGGATATGGTCGGTTTTTACCATGCCGTGTTTGGTGCTGACGGTACATCCCTCCACCAGTGGCAGTAGATCCCGCTGCACTCCTTCCCGTGAGACATCGCTGCCACTGTATTCACCCCTTTTGGCTACCTTGTCGATTTCGTCGAGGAACACGATGCCGTTTTGTTCTACATTGCGCACGGCCTTGGCCTTCAAATCCTCCTCATTGATCATCTTGTACGCCTCCTCATCGGTCAACACTTTCATAGCATCCTTGATACGCAGCTTGCGTTGGCGGGTTCGCCCACTGCCGAGATTCTGAAACATTCCCTGCAATTGACTCGCCATATCCTCCATACCTGGTGGTGTCATGATCTCGATACCTACCGGTGAAGCCGATACCTCGATCTCGATCTCGGTATCGTCCAATCTGCCTTCACGCAGCTTTTTACGGAATTTTTGCCGCGTCGACGAATCTTCCGAACTTGCGGTATCGACGCCCAAGCTAACCGACCGAGGGCGGGGTAAGAGGGCATCCAATATGCGCTCCTCGGCTGCATCTTCAGCACGGTGGCGTACCTTATTGACCTCCACCTCCCGAGTCATTTTAATCGATGCATCAACCAGATCACGGACGATGGATTCCACATCCCTTCCCACATAGCCGACTTCGGTAAACTTGGTAGCCTCAATCTTGATGAATGGCGCATTGGCGAGTTTGGCCAATCTTCGAGCAATCTCGGTCTTGCCCACACCGGTAGGACCAATCATTAATATATTTTTTGGTGTTACCTCTGCACGCAGTTCGGCGGAAAGCTGAAGCCTTCGCCAACGATTGCGCAAGGCAATGGCCACTGCCCTTTTTGCATTGTCTTGGCCTATGATGTGTTTATCGAGTTCCTGGACGATTTCTCTTGGTGTCATTTCAGACATTGCATTGCCTATGTATCTTGCTGTTTATTTATACTGTGATTTGGGCGGGCATGAAGAAAGTGACTTGGCGCCGCAGCTGGGGACACTGCGCTCAATCAAGCTTCAGTTCCTCAATAGAGAGATTGCGATTGGTATAGATGCAGATGTCGGCAGCGATATTCAAGGCCTTCTCGACAATTTCTCGGGCAGACAGTTCAGTATTCTCAACCAATGCTCGAGCGGCGGCCTGGGCATAAGGCCCTCCTGATCCGAGCGCAATGAGGCCTTGCTCGGGTTCAATCACATCGCCATTACCTGATATGAGCAATGAAGCCTTTGCGTCGGTCACTGCCAACATGGCCTCAAGACGCCTGAGCATTCGATCGGTGCGCCAATCCTTGGCCAATTCCACCGCGGCACGTACCAGATGACCACTGTGTTTCTCCAGTTTGCCTTCAAAACGCTCAAACAAGGTAAAAGCATCCGCCGTGCCGCCTGCAAAACCGGCCAATACCTTATCCTGGTACAACCGGCGTACCTTTCTGGCATTACCTTTCACGATCGTATTACCGAGGGTAACCTGCCCATCGCCCCCTAAGACCACTATACCTTGCCGACGTACAGACAGAATAGTCGTACCTCTGATCTGTTCCAAATCTATTCTCCATTATCCAGAAAATAGGGCATTGTACACGATGCTCAAATGTTCGTTTATGTCGCAGTAGAATCGGGACCGATCAGAATGCGGGTTTTTTTCAATCGAAAATGAGCCGAAAGGATCGGATGAATGCTATACCCATGGCGGGTGGGTATAACTGGCCCTGCAGCCTATTTCTGCCTTCTGGCGCGAGGGTGCGCCTGATCATATACCTGAGCGAGGCGCTGAAAATCCAGATGAGTATACACCTGGGTTGTGCTGATATCGGCATGGCCGAGCAGTTCCTGCACCGCTCGCAAATCTCCGCTGGACTCAAGCAGATGAGTGGCGAAGGAATGACGTAGCATATGAGGGTGGAGTCGTTGATCAAGCCCTTGAATTCGGGACCATAAGCTCATTCTCTTCTGCACGGCACGAGGGCTTAGGCGCGTTCCTCGCTTGCTAACGAACAGGGCCTGTTCGCCCTGGACAATTTGCTGCCGCCTTACCGCTAACCAGTCATGAATCGCTCGGCATGCCATTCGACCCACGGGTAACACTCGTGTCTTACCCCCTTTGCCCATCACCCTCATCTGTCCTTCGTCAAGGTCTATATCTGACAGATTCAATGTCACGAGTTCCGACAACCTTAAACCGCTGGAATAGGTCAGTTCCAACATCGCCAGATCACGTATATGCAAGGGCGTATCCGGATTGCTTGCGAGCAGTCGTTCTATTTGATCGACATGCAGAGTAGCAGGCAATTTCTTTGTGGATTTGGGTGCCTTGACACCATCCACAGGATTGAGTGATACCTGAAGTTCTTTCAATAAAAATCGGTAGAAGGAACGTAGCGTGGAGATCTCTCTCTGTAGACTGCGCCCTGACATACCCGAGCGGTGACGCAGGGAAAGGTAACATCGAATGGTCGGGGTATCCACATCTTGCCACTGCTCGACGCCCTGAGTGGCCAAATATTTTATAAACCGTTTTAGATCCCGACTGTAACTGGACAGGGTATGTTGAGAATAGCGCCTTTGCTCTCGCAGGAAACGAATAAAGCAATCTATCCAACCCTGCATTTCGGTCTTCGATTTGGGATTCTCACCCACAATTTACTGATGAACCTTCAGTGCACAACTCAACAAGTCACCTAAATAATGTAGAAATAAGGTATCCATGTCTTCACGAAAATGCCCCATTTGTTCTGCGCCTAGCGCCATAACGCCATAACGCTGTCCGTTTTGCAGTGGGATCAAAACCGCTGAAGCGACAGTTACCTCACATTCACCGAACATCAGGGCCATTTGTTGTTTGCTGAATAGCCCACATACTGGTCTGCAATTTGTGAACAGTTCTTCAAACAACTCAGCCTCCTTCAGGTCGAGCTTTTCACACCCCAAAGCATGACTATCACATCTCCAAGTCCCGTTGTCTAGTAAATGAATAGCGACATATGTAGATGGAAACTCCCTGTGCAACAAACTCTTCGTCGCGACTAACACATCAACCAATCCCTTGGCCTCCAATAATTTTAAGGCCAGCTGATGACAACAATTACTTAGTCCTTCATTCTCCCAAGCCAACTGCACAAGCTCTACCAGCTTCCCCTTTAACTTACCGTTTTTATTACGTAATAGGCCCACTTGACGCTCTACCAAAGACACGGCCCCTTTGATATGGTGGGGAATTCTCAGTTGGGCCAGTAATTCAGGACGATATTCAAAAAAATCCAGACGTTTTTCTAAATATCGCTCAACGGTATCGTCAGTCAAATCCCGGTCTACGGCTCTGGATTTGCTACGCCGACTCATAAGTCAATAGAACCTTTAAACACGTAACTCGCCGGACCTGTCATCATTACCGGCGCATGCGCCCCAGACCAACTGATCATGAGCCGCCCTCCCGGTAGATCTACTGCGACGCGTTCACCCAAGAAACTCTGTAAGCGACCAGCGACTACAGCGGCACAGGCTCCGGTACCGCATGCCAGCGTTTCCCCGGTACCCCGTTCATAGACACGCAGCCGTATGTTGTGTTGATCCATCACCTGCATAAACCCCACATTGACCTGATTAGGAAATCTGTGATGTGACTCGATACGAGGACCAAGTGCCGAAACCGGTGCAGTATCGATATCATTAACGCGGATGACAGCATGGGGATTTCCCATGGAAACAGCACTGATTTCTACTTTCTGCTCGGTTACTGAAAGCATGTAGGTCAGTGCACGAGTTGGCGCTTTGAATGGAATTTCGTCAGGATTGAGTATAGGGATTCCCATATTGACCGAAACCTGTCCGTCAGGCTCGATCTTGAGTTTTATTACCCCGGCTTTGGTCTCTACAACAATCTTATTGGAATCGGTTAAACCATTATCCATTACATAACGCGCAAAGCAACGTGCCCCGTTACCGCATTGCTCAACTTCATTTCCATCTGCATTAAAGATTCTATAACGGAAATCCGTTTCCTTAAGATTTGGACTTTCTACTAACAGCACCTGATCACAACCTACACCGAAACGCCGATTTGCGAGCATACGCACTTGCTCCGGGCCCAGTGATACGTATTGATCAATAGCATCGATGACCACAAAATCGTTCCCCAATCCATGCATTTTAGTAAAGCGCAATTTCATTGTAGTAAATATTTATTTTTATAAGCTGCTTTAGCACATTTCAGGAAATAGGCAAGAGAAAGTAAAAAATTCAAGGAGGGGAAAGTGCAGTTTAGCTGGGAGAATATGATCTCCCAACTAGAGAGAAAAGTCTTGGGTTAAATATTCCATTTAATATTATTTTTCAGGCGTTCGGTCAGTTCGTCCAGGGCCTCACCCCGTTCACCAACGATCGCCAGAGAACCTTCTCCCGCGGGGACAAGCATGCCATCAAAGCGTACATTCTTAATTCGTGAGTCTCGCCCTACCTGCTCATTAGAGATATAAATCACCGTTACCGGACCACTGTGGCCATCGAGAATAAAATGTACACCGAGATGTTCATTGATCTCACATCGGCTGGCATAATTGACTTTCCCAATCTTCGAAGACGCATGGCCTCCCAACGGCTTCAAAAGAAGGTTCAGTTGTTCCAACTCTATGTCTTGTTGAGCTACCAGGCTTTGCAACTCGCCGTGGATATGATCGAGAACAGCTTGTTGTAACAGGGCCTCAGTTTCGCTAAGTCTCTGCGTCTGATAACCGAAAAATACTGCAACCACCATCACCAGCAACAAGCTCGCGGCCACGGCATACCTCCATGGACGTACATGCTTACGGTGCACCTCTTCCACGATGCCCTGACGCATCTTGATGCGTTCGGCCAGCCCTTTCGGAACATCGATTGACATAACCTCCTTGAGACTCCTCTCAAAGCGTATCTGGTTTTGGGCAAACGATCCGCATTGCTCACAGTCATGCTCATGAGCCACCAAAGCGGGATCGTCCACTTCGGGCTCAGTCAAGAGCTGGCGTCTAAACTCTAAACAGTTCATACTCTTACCTTATTCGGTACATCCTTAGAATCTTCGGTCAAAATACCTCGCAACCGTTTACGAGCCCGAAATACTCGCGTCATTACTGCACTTTTGCTCATGCCGAGCATCCCCCCAATCTGTTCAGTACTAAAACCTCCGAGAACTTGAAGAACCAGAGGTTCCCTATAGTCTTGTGGCAAGGCAGCTAAGGCTCGCCTGAGCACAAAGGCCTCCGTCGTGGTGTCGTAGCGGTCCGAATCCTCTAACTGGCTGGTGTCTATTTGACCGGTTTCTGGTCTTTGCCGCTCGTGCAGTCGGGCATTTTCTCTTCTCAGAATAGTAAATAACCAGCTCTTAGCCGAACGCTCGTCCTTTAGGCTATCCAATGAGCGCCAAGCCCGCAGGAAGCATTCCTGCACCAGGTCCTCGGCAACGACCCTATCCCCACACAACCATATGGCATAACGATACAGGTCTGTGGAAAACTCATCCGCCAAGGCTTCAAACTTGGCCTGGCGGAGATCATCCATACTTACACAGACCCCGTGTAGTCACATTTTCTTTCAGCAATTCGTGCTGCTGATCCACAATTAGTAATTTCTCCCTTTCGGCCATGTATTTTTAGATAAGTCACAGATGACGAAACCTTGGGAGGCTGTTCTAAGACCCTCAGGGCTAGGAGCCGGTCGGACTTAGGACTGATCTACTGCGGAACAACCGGATTTGGACAGATTTCCCAATCCTGTTCGTTACACGCCACGGCTATTTGCCTCAAACGATCGAAAAATCTGTCTCAAACCGGCTTTCCCTCACTACGATCACCTAAGTCCGACCGGCTCCTAGAATGGAAGTATTCTCTCAGTCAGCATGAGTTGCTTCAAGGTTTCACGCTCACGAACCAAATGCACATCCTCGCCATCAACCATGATTTCAGCCGCCCGTGGACGAGTATTGTAATTGCTGGACATTGAGAACCCATAGGCCCCAGCAGAGCGAACCGCGAGCAGATCGCCTACTGCCACATCGAGCACCCGATCCTTACCCAGAAAGTCACCCGTCTCACACACAGGACCCACCACATCATAGACTTGCGGCTGATCCCCGGATCGGGGTATTACGGGGATGATCTCTTGCCATGCCGCATAAAGTGAGGGGCGCAAAAGATCGTTCATCGCCGCATCCACTATAGCGAAGTGCTTCTCCGAGGAGTGCTTTAGATACTCAATCCGGGTGACCATGATACCGGCATTACCCATGATCGCCCGTCCGGGTTCGAGCAAAATTTCATAAGGACAATCCTCGAGAGCCTCGAAAATTGCGCTGGCATACTCATCGGGCAAAGGTGGATTCTCGTCTCGATAGCGTATACCTAGGCCACCGCCAAGATCAAGGTGCTCTATCATTATTCCATCTGAGGCTAGCCGTCTGGCCAATCCCAATACCCGTCTCAAGGCATCAATAAAGGGTGAAACTTCGGTTAGCTGAGAACCGATGTGACAATCTATCCCTACGATCTTGAGTCCCGGCAACTGCGCCGCACGACTATAAACCTCAGGTGCTTGTTCGATAGCAATGCCAAACTTATTTTTTTTCAAACCCGTAGAAATATACGGATGGGTATTGGCATCCACATCTGGATTGACCCGCAGGGAAACCGGCGCTTGGCGGTCCAGCTCCGTCGCAATGCGGTTCAACCGTTCCAGTTCGGCCTCTGATTCTATGTTAAAACATCGAATACCCACCTCTAGGGCCCGTCTCATTTCATCCTCCCGCTTACCCACACCCGAGAATACAACCTTAGCAGGATCTCCCTTGGCCCTCAGAACACGCTCCAATTCCCCAATCGAAACAATATCGAAACCCGACCCCATTCGTGCCATGACATCCAATACTGCCAGATTAGAATTGGCCTTGACCGCATAGCATACTAAATGGGGATGGGTACCGAGGGCACCGTCAAAGGCATGCCAATGCCGTTCGATGGTTGCCCTTGAATAGATATAACAAGGCGTACCATAGGCCCGTACAATCTCGGAAACCGAGACTTTCTCAGCACATAACCCACCTTGTCGATAATTAAAATAATCCATCGGTCACCACATTTAATCTTTCCTATCCTGTTGCTCCGTCTCTGGCAGATAAAGATCACCCATCTGTCCACAACCTGTCAATTGAATAAATGCGTTCGATATAAAAATTAAAAAAAACACCTCTTTAATCAAAAGAAATTTGAACACAACACCTCCCTTAAACCCAGGAATTCGCAGAGTATATCTCGTTCATGCTAGATCCACAGCATTTTCCACGGCCGATGCTATACTCCTCGAGGAGGACAGAATTACTCTACGATCCCACCCGCAATGGTGATTATGTAGCCATGAGTATACCCTGTCGAGATCGTCTTGTTACGAGGTAGCATGAATAATGAATATATCCGAGCCATCAATTCGTACCAAGCTTGCATGCAGCAGGGAATTACAACCTGCCGAGCCCTTGTGGAAACGCGCACCCACTCGAGATGAACAAGGCAGGCCCTTGAGTGATTTCATGATGATCGTGCCAAAACTTGGCACCCGGCCACCCCACTATATCCAGAAAGCCCTAAATGAAATAGAACAGGTGCTAACAGCCTACCGCCAGGTGGTGATCTTCGCGGACATGAATCTAAAACTCAATACCCTGTGGATCACAGTGAAGCCGGTACCGGGGATTTGTCTGGAACTCGCGGCCGCGGTCAAGGTTCGCGTACCGGAGACATTATTGGTTGCCCATAAACAAGAATGAGCATTTATACTCAATAACGCATGAATTTTCAGGAATGCGGACAAAACAAGTTGGGCAACTGAAAAAACGCATCAATCCTCAAGACCCAGACGCTTTCGCGCCCTGGCGATCTGCAATTTGATCTGCCGTGGAGCGGTACCGCCCGTTATATCCCTAGAAGCTAGGGAACCCGCCAGGCCCAGTATCTCGTAAACATCACCCTGTATCGCCGGTGACAGTTGCTGCAAGGTGTTTAGATCTAGATCAGCAAGATCCTTGCCGGCATTGATAGCTCGTTTGACTGCCTTACCAACGATCTCATGAGCATCGCGAAATGCAATACCCTTACCTACCAGGTAGTCGGCAAGATCGGTAGCAGTAGCAAAACCCTGAGTTGCCGCAGAGTACATCGCGTTGCGGTTTACACCAATTGCAGACATCATATCAGTATACGCGCGCAAGCTTGCCTTGACGGTATCTACGGTGTCGAACAGAGGCTCCTTGTCTTCTTGATTATCCTTGTTATACGCAAGGACTTGTCCCTTCATAAGGGTCAGCAAAGAGATAAGATTACCGTTAACGCGGCCAGTCTTGCCCCGCACGAGTTCAGGGACATCTGGGTTTTTCTTTTGCGGCATAATCGACGATCCGGTACAGAACCGGTCGGGGAGTTCTATAAAATTGAACTGAGCCGAGGTCCAAAGGATCAACTCTTCTGAAAATCTGGAGAGATGGGTCATAAGCAACGCTGCCGCGGAACAGAACTCGATGGCAAAATCCCTATCCGACACCGCATCCAACGAGTTATTGGACGGACATTGGAAATCGAGTAATTTCGCCGTGTATTCCCTATCCAAGGGATAGGACGTTCCGGCTAACGCCGCGGAACCCAAGGGCATGATATTGACACGCCTGCGACAGTCTCCGAGTCTTTCTCCATCACGCTCCAACATCTCGAACCAAGCCATCATATGATGTCCAAAGGTAACCGGCTGAGCAACTTGAAGATGGGTAAATCCAGGCATGATCGTGTCTGCCTCACACTCTGCCAGCGCCAACAGGGCTCTTTGTAAGCTGCGGACCTGAAGGTGAATCCGATCAATTTCCGAGCGCAGATAAAGACGAATGTCAGTCGCCACCTGATCATTTCGCGAACGACCAGTATGAAGCTTCTTCCCCGCCTCGCCGATACGCTCGATCAGACGTGCTTCGATGTTCATGTGGATATCTTCAAGTTGAATGGACCACTTGAAGCGGCCTTCCTCGATCTCCTGGAGGATGGCTTGCAGACCTTCAAGGATATGATCACCATCCTTTTTACTTACAATACCGGTCTTAACCAACATCCGAGCATGCGCGCAGGAGGCCTCAATATCATAACGATACAGTCTTTTATCGAAATCTATCGAGGCGGTAAAGGCTTCGACGAACGCATCGGTTGGTTCTTCAAAGCGGCCACCCCAAGGCTTATCGAGATATGAATCTACACTCATTAGATTAAAATCGTCTATATTTTAGTAACTGGGTAAAGGTCAGCAAATTGATGTAGAATAGGCTGCAAGCGATTAACTTACTTTTAAAACAGCTCAGCGGTCAATTTAACCCTATATCCTCTGATACACTAGCATCGGTATTGTTCTTTATACAAGAATCCGAGCTACCGTTCTTACTTGGAAGCGGTAATATACTACACCCTTCTTCATCTCTATGCTCTTGCCAGAATTATCTTCATGACCTGAAACAATTGCATTACATTTAGGATGGGAAAAACAAAAAAAAATAGCATATCACTTAGTGAAGGGCCTTCCTTTCTCCCTGATTTTTGTAGTCCCCGTGTCATCTTCCTGGTCGTAGTGATGGCGGAACTTCTCTCCTTCATCCTTACTCTAGCATCCAGCAATCCCACCCAAGATATGTGGAAGAATCTAGCATTGATCTCCCTATTCGTACAGTGGATTGCCCTTGGAAATGTGCTACTGTTATGTTTGTCTCGTCGTTGGTTAGAAAGACTCAGTCCAAGTGTCATCGCGGTTGGAAGTTATAGCCTGAGCTTACTCATTACCCTGCTCGTATCCATTGTCACGGTTTGGTTAACACCCTTCGAAAACCCAGTATTAACATATGAAAACTATTCTTATGGCACTTTTCTGCTACGTAATATAGTCATCAGTGCTATTGTCTCCGCAGTTGCCTTGCGTTATTTCTATGTGCAACATCAATGGAAATCCAAGATTGAAACCGAAGCCAGATTCAGGATTCAGGCCCTGCAGGCCAGAATTCGACCTCATTTCCTCTTTAACAGTATGAATACTATCGCCAGTCTTACTCGCACCAATCCCGAATTGGCAGAAAAGACGGTAGAGGATCTGGCCGATCTTTTTCGAGCATCACTCGGTCAGCGCGACACAGTAAGGCTGGATGAAGAACTGGAATTTACACGCCGTTATATCAACATAGAACAGCTGCGGTTGGGAGAACGATTAAATATCGACTGGCAGGTTGATAATAGTATTCCTTCCAATACAATGGTACCTGCCTTGATACTTCAGCCCTTAGTGGAAAACTCGATTTATCATGGCATCGAACCACAGACCAGCGGAGGCGTCGTTAACTTAACCATCATACGTAAGGATGATGCAATATTGTTTACCATAAGCAACCCCTTACCACAAACCCTTCCGACCTATCGACGCAAGGGAAACAAGATGGCCCAGGAGAACATAAGGCAACGCTTAAAACTTGCATATGGAGATAAATCTAAAATAGAGATAAGGAAGAGTTATGGCAAGTACATTGTAACTTTCACCATTCCAATTGAAGAGCTAGCATGAGAGTACTCGTTGTTGATGATGAACGACCCGCACGTGAGCGTCTAATCCATATGTTGTCTTCATTGCAGGGCATGGAACCCGTCGGAGAGGCTTCTAACGGAATGGAGGCAGTACAACTCGTACAGAGCGTCCGACCGGATGTGGTGCTCATGGACATCAGAATGCCCGGTATGGATGGATTGGAGGCCTCTCGCCATTTGGCTGAAATGGAAGAACCACCGGCGATTATTTTCACCACCGCCTACAGCGAACATGCCCTAGAGGCGTTTGATTCGCACGCCGTAGGCTATCTTGTTAAGCCCATACGTCAGGAACGCCTCGAGCAATCCCTTGGCAAATCTCAAAAACTGACTCAAGCACAACTGCGGAAACTGAGCCGTGAAAGTCACAATACAGGCCGCAGCCATATCTGTGCAAGGGTGCGAGGCAATCTTGAACTGATCCCCGTGGATCAAATCGTTTATTTCCAGGCCGACCAGAAATATATCACCGTGCGTCATACTAAGGGAGAGGTGCTCATAGAGGATGCGCTGAAGAATCTAGAGATCGAGTTCAAGGAAAAACTGATCCGAATTCATCGCAATGCACTGGTCAATACCCCCTATGTCTCAGGGATGGAAAAAAGCCGAGACGGCCGTTTTCTGGTGAACTTCAGGAGCATTGATGACAAACTGGAGATAAGCCGCCGCCATGTCGCCGAAGTGAGAAAGTTTTTAAAATCCCGTTGAGAGGATTTATTTATGCAATGTATTTCCCTTTGTTTTTAATATACTTGGGAAATCAAAGAAAGCATAAATCTACTCACCTAGGCATGATCGATAACCCAGCTTAAAGCTGGGAAAAGCGCGGTCGGAGTTCACCCCAGTACTCGCTGCGGCGGGTGAGGGATGTCTTGCCTTGGATTTTGCTGTTCAGCAACGGCATGCTTGACCGGCGAAACACCGGCTCAAGGAACCCAATGGCTTTTTTCAGGGATGATTGTATTTTGATCTCTGCTAAATCACTTCCTAAAACAAGCCCCCTATTCCCCTTCAAAGCCCACAGGCACCACCATGGAGCGAAAGTGGTATGCTTTATTCATATCACCTAAATTACTGCGGGGTCGACCCGAATTTCCATAAGGAATGCGAACGAAATAACTTCCCTAACTGGCGCTGAATGATCGTCCGTATTCAAGGCGCGACAACAGGCGCATAGCCTAGCTATGTCACTGTTGTCGCAACGCCGAAGACGGACGATAAGGCAAGTCAGATGGGGAAGTTATTTCGTTCGCATTCCTAAACCAATATCACCAGGAAAAATATGGGAAAATATACTGTAAAAATCGCCACGCGAAAAAGTCCTCTAGCACTATGGCAAGCTGAACATGTCGCCAAACGCCTTAGGGATCTGCAGCCCGGTTTAGAAGTAGAACTCGTTGGCATGACCACCAAAGGCGATAAGGTACTCGACAGCCCACTGGCTAAGATTGGAGGCAAGGGCTTGTTCGTCAAGGAACTCGAACAGGGATTGCTCAATGGATTTGCCGACCTCGCGGTCCATTCGATGAAAGATGTGCCTATTGGTTTTCCTGATGGACTACATCTGCCCTGCATACTTGAGCGTGAAGATCCGCGCGATGCATTCGTATCCAATCACCATCGCACAATTGCCGATCTTCCCAAATACTCTAAAATCGGTACTTCTAGCTTACGCCGTCAATGTCAAATCCAATCCACTTACCCGCAACTTGAAATTATGAGTTTGCGCGGCAATGTCAACACCCGCTTAGCAAAGCTCGATGCAGGTGACTACGATGCGATCGTACTCGCCTCTGCCGGTCTCAAGCGCCTGGGTCTAGAGGTACGTATTGCCCACCATCTGACGACCTCCCAGAGTCTACCTGCCATAGGCCAAGGCGCTATCGGTATCGAATGTCGGAAAGGAGATCAAGATATCGAAGAACTTATTTCTGCACTGCATCATCAAGAAACAGCACAGTGTGTTCAAGCAGAACGGGCCATCAATGAACGCCTAGGAGGAGGATGCCAAGTCCCTATCGCCGGTTTTGCCAAGATTTTAGATAACCGCCTTCAACTGCGCGCCCTGGTGGGCTATCCCGATGGTAGCCTCATCCTGCGCGGCGAGGCATATGGCAACACTGAAGATGCGAAGGCCATTGGGCTTGAGGTAGCAGAAGAATTGCTTTCGAAGGGGGCTGGCAAAATACTTGAAGCCATTGGTCTGGCACCAGAGAACCATTAAGGAATGCGGACGGTATAGTTTTACCAAACAGGAGCCGGTTACAAAACCTAAGTATTTCAATGTCTACTATCAACCCCTCCGAGAAACTGTTATTACGTGGAAAACGCATTCTGGTTACTCGCCCGCGCCATCAGGCGGAATCTCTGTGCAGTATGATCGAACATAGCGGAGGCCAGGTGCTGCGTTTTCCTTTACTTGAGATAGAAGAACTCGAGGATATCACTAAGCCTGTTTCCCTTATTGAGGACCTTGAAGATTTTGAAATAGCCATTTTTATCAGTCCCAATGCCGTTACCAAGACCTTCAATCTCATAACAAGATACCGCTTGAGTTTTCCGCCACATATCAAGATCGGGGCCATCGGCAAAAAGACCATGCAGGCATTGCATCGGTTGGGTCATCGAGTCGACATCGCCCCTCAACAATCCTTCAACAGTGAGGCCTTTTTGGTTCTTCCACAGGTTCAAAACCTGTTTGGACAACGTATCATCATTTTCAGAGGCGTTGGAGGGCGAGAGCATTTGGGAAATACGCTTGTTTCACGTGGCGCAAGGGTCGAATATGCTGAAATTTACAGGCGTATCAAACCAAAGCTCATCGACCCGCAAATAAAACAATCGATTACTGAAAGAAATATCGATCTTGTCACCATCACCAGTTCAGAGGCATTGCAAAATCTGCATGAACTCAATGTCGAAAACGGGATTAACGGTTTTTTTGATATCCATCTGCTCGTCGGCAGCTATCGAATGGCCGCTAAGGCTAAGGATTTGGGCTTCTCTAAGGTTAGCGTTGCACGCGATCCTACAGACGTCACGATGTACAATGCTATCCTCAAATGGGCTAAAATAGAAGGGCGCGATCCATGAAGGACGACAATCGTCAACCTCCCCTCCCAAGTGAGGACGAAAAAAACACAACCACCACATCACCCAACTTCACTGCAGAACCAAAAGCCCCTCAGGCAGTGAATACCAAATCCGCCAAGTCAACTCTTGTTATTTCCATTATCGCCTTATGCATCGCCTCAGGCACAGCTGCCAGCGGTTATTGGGTATGGCAACAAATCACCGATACCCGACGTACACTCATTGATCTTTCCGAGCGTACCAATGGGCTCGATCTGAAAAACAAGGTGGATCGGCTCAAACAAAGGCTTGATGCAGAAACGACGAGACTATCCAAGCAGTTGAGCGAACAACGCCAACTTCAGGAATCACTCAGCAAAGCAGTAATCAAGGCGCATGCCACCGCCACCCGTGATCAAAGGGATTGGATCATCGCCGAAGTCATTTATTTGGTTGAACTCGCCAATCAAAGACTTCTACTGATCCGTGATATCGATACTGCTGCGGCGTCCTTGCAAGCCGCGGCTAAGGTCTTACAAGAGTTCAGCGACCCTAGTTTCATACTGTTGCATGAGGCCCTGCTGGCGGATATCGTTACACTCAAGGCAATTTCACTTCCACAACTCGATGATATCGCACATGAACTCGATCAGATCCTTATCGATCTCAAACCCTTACCCGTCCTCAAAGCCGAAACTCAGCAGAGAACAGCTGGCAAACTACCGACTGTACATCAGGCCGCGCAAGAACAGGGTGTAAAATCCGAAAATCCCTTTTTGAGCCTATTACAGGAAATCAATAAACACGTGGTGGTAAGACGACATGATCAGCCATTGCAACCGCTGCCTTCCGTGACAGCTCAGTTATATTACCGTCAGATACTGCGACTCAGATTAGAAGCGGCACGTCACGCAGTCATCAGGGAGGACGATCTTGAATTTCATCAGCAACTTCAATCAGCCAAGGAATGGATCGATACTCACCTCTCTGTTGCCCACGCCAACCAACTCAGTAAGCAACTCGACAAGCTCAATCAAATCAATATCAGACCCGAGCTCCCTAACATTAGCGCATCAACAACCGCACTCGAGACAATAAAAAAAGCAGCAACGCACCACGGCGAGGGTACTTAATATGAGAGTCCTATTTATTTCTCTAACCATTTTAACCATCACTGCAGCGATTACCGCCTTTGTATTTCTCAAACCAGGGTATGTTCTGCTTGCTGTTGGAAACTACAGCGTCGAAATGTCCTTGCTCGCCTTCACGATCATATCTCTTACGATTCTCACTGCTTTCTATGTGTCCATTCGAATAGTCATCCATCTCTGGCGAATCCCATTGCGGCTTTCCCTATTACATAAGAGTCAACAACGCCAGCGCCAACAAAGGAATCTGTCGTCAGGATTCACTCAGCTAGCTCAGGGCAATTGGTCTCAAGCCGAAAAATTGCTGGTTAATTCCGCTGATCAACACGACAGTCCATTGATTAGTTATCTATCAGCTGCGTATGCTGCTCACGAACAGGGTAAGTTCATACAGCGTGACGAGTATCTGGAGAAGGCTCATCAATACGCACCCAGCCAAGAACTCGCCATTAGTCTCACTAGGGCAAAACTTCTAATCGACCAAGGCCAGACGGATCAGGCACTTGCCACACTCAGTAGACTACACCACCTATTGCCCCGGCATGCGCACGTCCTCAAGCTGCTGAGTAAGCTTTATCTCAAGATTAATGATTGGAGCAGCCTTCGCCAAATCCTGCCCGCAATGCGAAAGGTCAAGGAGTTCAATGAAAATAGGGTTAATAGTATCGAACTTGCGGTATTTAAAGGTCAGTTGCTAAATGGCGCCCAGAACAACGACATCAAACTGGTTCAGCAGGCCTGGAAAGCCCTGCCCTTCAAGTTGCGCCAGCAACAAAAAATAATTTATCTGTATGCGAGATCACTGCGAAAACTTGAACAACACCAGCAGGCTGAAGCCGTCATCCGCAACGCATTGAACGATATTTGGAATGAACCCCTGGCTGCTGAATACGGTTTACTTACCCATGCCGATCCCACAGTACAATTATCTCACGCCGAGGTCTGGCTAAAACAGCATGACCAAAGTGCCATGCTGCTGCTCAGTCTGGCGAGAATATGCCGTCGAGCCAAACTCTGGGGAAAGGCCCGGTATTATTATGAACTGAGCCTAGCAATGGAACCTCAGGTAGAGACCTATCTCGATCTTGCCATCCTACTCGACCAATTAGAGGATGTAGAGTGTGCTCAGGAGTGCTATCAAAAGGGGTTAAGATTGGCCGTGGAAGGTATTGCCGAACCCCTTCGAAGCCGGGCGGAAAAATATACCGAAAGATATCGGGAGACTACACTGAACGGGCTGGCGACTGGACAAGAGGTCTTTTCTTCTTAGAAATTTATTTTAGCAAGTGTCGACAGCAGCCGTGATGTCAAGAAAATTCCTACCTAGCGGCACCGTTTATCCGATCAACTCACGGGCGTCCTTCGGCTGTCACCCTATACCCAATTTGTCCCATATCTCATCGATATGTTTCTTTACAGCCCTATCCATGGCAATAGGTTGGCCCCATTGCCGATGCGTCTCACCCGGCAATTTATTCGTGGCATCAAAACCCATCTTAGAACCCAATCCTGAAACAGGCGAGGCAAAGTCCAAATAGTCGATGGGTGTATTGTCTATTACTACCGTATCCCTCGCTGGATCCATACGCGTGGTCATCGCCCAGATGACATCTTTCCAGTCCCTGGCGTTTATATCTTGATCGACGACAATGACAAATTTCGTATACATAAACTGACGAAGAAAAGACCAAACGCCCATCATCACACGTTTGGCATGACCCGGATATTGTTTGTTCATGGAAACGATTGCCAGGCGGTAGGAACAACCTTCAGGGGGCAGATAGAAATCTACGATCTCCGGAAATTGTTTTTGCAATATAGGTACAAAAACCTCATTCAAGGCTACCCCTAACACGGCGGGTTCATCCGGTGGTTTTCCGGTATAGGTACTATGGTAGATGGGTTGTCTTCTATGGGTGATACGTTCGACCAAAAACACCGGGAAGTCTTCAACCTCATTATAGTAGCCCGTGTGGTCACCAAATGGCCCTTCGGGCGCATGTGTGCCTTCTTTTAAAAAACCTTCCAGCACGATCTCAGCCGACGCAGGTACCGTAAGATCACTATTGTGGCATCTCACGAGTTCGCTGCGCGACCCACGCAATAAACCTGCGAAGGCATGTTCAGAAAGGGTATCCGGTATCGGCGTCACAGCTGCCAAAATAGTGGCAGGATCGGCTCCGATGGCCACCGCGACAGGAAAGGCTTCTCCCGGATGAGA
>JBDLIZ010000043.1:0-17585 GCA_039714615.1 Pseudomonadota bacterium
GTTCTATTTTCGGGACTGCATCCGCAATTCCAGCGTCTACATACTGATTACCAGGGCCATCCTCAGATGAAGTCTTTATGGAGCGCTCACCGCATGCCGAAAGCAGGATAGCTGTCACCAGCAGGGTTGCAATACGATATGCGCAAGGGTTTGGTAGTCTTACTCGCATCTGTCTTTGTCAGCTATCCCCGCGAGTTAGGCAGTTCTTTTAACTGGTGTCATACTGAGAAAAACGCATTAGGGGTTCGCCCAAACATTCATACTAGCCAGGTCTTGCTTTCGCGCCGCGGCAATCTTCTGACTCAGTTGGTAGACCGCCATTGCATACAGCGGACTGTGGTTGTATCTAGTAATAACATAGAAGTTGTGTAGCCCAATCCAGTATTGATTTCCTGTTTGAAGTTCAAACTCGAAAAAAGCAACCTTGTGATCGCTCAGCTTGCCTTGTTCTGGCGATATCCCATGGGCGCTCAGGGTGGCTGGGCTGATGTTGGGTTTCATCCCCTTGCCCAACAGCTTCTTATAAGTATTGCCCGTAGTCCGAGCGGGTAAGGTGATCTGGGAGCCGGGCTGCCAGCCATGACGGTTGAAATAATTGGCTACACTGCCGATGGCGTCTGCATTGTTGTGCCATAGGTCACGTTTCCCATCGGCATCAAAATCGATCGCAAATCTACGAAAACTGCTGGGAATGAACTGCCCCTGACCCATGGCTCCGGCATAGGATCCTTTGATCGTCGATAGATCTAAAGATTCTTCACGGGCCAATAGCAGAAAATGCTCTAGTTCACTGCGAAAAAACGAGCTGCGCGGAGGGTAATCGAAGCCCAGTGTCGTCAGGGTATCGAGTACCGGATATTTGCCCATCCGCCGGCCATAGAATGTCTCGACCCCGATGATGGCTACGATGATTTTTACCGGAATACCGTAGACGTGCTCGGCCTGCCGCAGGACGGTTTTATTTTCATCCCAGAATTGTACCCCGCTGGCAATGCGTTTGGGAGTGATGAATATATCGCGGTACTGGTACCAGGGTTTGGCTTCCGCAGGTCGAGCCATGGCATCCAGTACTCGGTCTTGACGTTCTACGTTTGCAAATATTGCGGCGAGGCTTGATTTGTCGAAACCGTGGTTTTTCACCAGACCCTTTATAAAATCTCGTATCTCCGGACGAGTCGTATAATCGCTTGAGGCCGTCGAACCTTGAACGGATATTGCGCAACAAAGCGAGACTAAGAATAGATTTAATATTAATGTGGGGTGGGTGACCTTGATCATTGCAGTTGTGGGTTTCTAACGAGTTAATAATCTTCGATGGGAGTGGATCGACATAAGGATACCGAAAGCAGCCATCAGGGTCACCATTGAGGTGCCGCCATAGCTGATTAGGGGCAGCGGCACACCGACTACAGGCAGCATGCCGGTAACCATACCCATGTTGACAAAAAAGTAAACAAAAAACGACAGGCTCAGGCTGCCGGCAAGAAGCCGGGAGTAAGTGTCTTGGGCTCGGGTAGCGATGTATAAACCACGTAATACGATGAAGAGATAAATCAGAATCAGTATTAGAACCCCAAAGAAACCAAATTCCTCACCAAATACGGCGAAGATAAAGTCCGTGGAACGCTCTGGCAGGAAATCCAATTGCGATTGAGTACCGTTTAACCAACCTTTTCCGTAAAGTCCACCCGAGCCGATAGCGATTTTTGATTGAATAATATGATAACCCGAGCCTAGTGGGTCAATTTCGGGATTCATCAGGGTAATCACGCGCTGGCGTTGATAGTCGTGCATGAAATGCCACAACAGAGGCGTGCAGGCAAGGCCTGTGATGATCAAGCCGATGATCATACGCCATTGAATTCCTGCCAGAAAAATGACAAAGATCCCGGCACTGGCCACCAGCAAAGCAGTACCCAAATCAGGTTGAATGGCAATCAGAACGACCGGTGCACCCAAGGCTGCCGTGGCGATGAGCAGTTGTCGTGCACT
The DNA here is from genome assembly GCA_039714615.1 of Pseudomonadota bacterium. GTDB lineage: Bacteria > Pseudomonadota > Gammaproteobacteria > JAAEPA01 > JAAEPA01 > JAAEPA01. The sequence goes on from JBDLIZ010000043.1 coordinate 1,993, forward strand.
GGGTGGTAAGTGTTTGTCAGAAAAATGCCAGGCCAGCATCATGGGGGCGGCCAATTTCATGATCTCAGAGGGCTGAAAACGCATGATCCCAAAAATATCCAGCCAACGTTGCGCGCCTCCTCCGGCCACGCCTGACACGACCACGGCTATCAAGAGAAACAGTCCCACGGAATAGATCCACGGCGACCACAGGCGCAGGGCATCGGCAGGAATGTGCGCCAAAACGAATAATGCTGCCAAGCCGATGAGCAGACGAATGCCCTGGCGCTGGAGAAGATCAAATTCGGCACCGCCAGCACTGTATAAAACAATCATGCCTAGGGCCGCCAATGCCAGGATCACTCCTAGCAAGGTGGCGTCGAGACGCACCACCTTCAACAGCGAATTATCTACGCCATGATTGTCGTGCGTCTCCAGACCACGCATCTCAGCTTGCTCCTAAAAGATAATAGTCCAGGACTAGTCCCATGTAGCAAGAAGGTGAGTAAATCACTGTAGTTTGAATACGTGAGTAACCAAGTATATGACCAACCTCTTGCAGTGACAACTCTGCCTGTACTAACTTCGATGCTGTAGTGTGACGGAGGGCATGAGGGCTAAAATTACCCAATCTAGCCCGAATCATCGCACTCTTGATAGCCTGGTAGTTGTGTTGTCATGGGTTCCCATACTGACAGAATGCCCATTTATCTTGTATCTTCTCATCCCGCCTTCTATCCAGTAATTTGAACGCTCTGTCTGTCTGTCGCGAGGGGTCAAGTCTTGTCTGTCGCGAGGGGTCAAGTCTTGTCTTTTGCCTTCATCTCTTTGTCCCGGATGATGCGACTGATTCTCGAATAGTGCAAATCAAAGTAATCGCCAATTTCTTTCATGGTGTAACCACCACTTTGGTACGCTTTAAATATCGCTTCGTCGCGGGCACGCGCTTTTTTGCTGTAGTACGCTAAAGACCGTGCAACCGGTCTTTTTTGGGACTTGGGTATCTCACTTAAATCCTTGTCTGCCGGTAGGTGTTTTCGGGCCTCGTCAACGAATTTTTCACTGCCTAAAAAGACCTGATTTTGCAACTGTTCCCAGGGCGACGGTTGGTTTTTCCCTTCTGCTATAAAGCGCTTATAACGCTCTATTGCGGTCAACTTGCGTTTGGCAAAGCATGAGAGTAACCAATCGGTATTCAGTCTCGCTTGAGGTGGATCGTTTCCAATAGTGGCGCGATAACTACTCCAGCGCCAGTTGTTTGCAGTTCTTACCATTCTCGCTCTTACTGGATTTAGAATGATATAACGTGCCAACTCCAATAAATAAGGCTCCTTTTGCACAATAACCGCCTTATAACGCCCCTGAAACACATGCCCCACCTGATTGTGATAGCGGTTAAATCGCTGAGTATAAACGCCATTGAGTTGACGCATGCCGTTCGACAAACTGGTCTCAGGCGTTTCCACTAACAAGTGATAATGATTGTCCATCAGACAGTACGCGTGGAGGATCCAGTTGCACCGTTGGCATACCTCCCCCAGAGTTTCGAGAAAGGATTCCCGGTCATAATCATCTTGATAGATATCAGATTTCTTGTCCCCGCGCGAGGTAATGTGGTAAAGCGCGCCGGCATATTCTATTCGGAGTGGTCTGACCATGTTGGGAAGAGTAGCTTAGTGGTAGTCAAATAGCAAGACCTGACCCCATTCGTTTGCTTAGTGGGGTAGATATGGCTGTGAATAAACCATAGATACTCCGGATCGCCCCCTCTTTCAATAGCTTTCTTTTCTAACTCGTTGATTCAATAGCGCTATATCGTCGTTTCAAAAGAGCCGCACCCGTTGAATATCAGCGCCCCTTAAGGTGGTATTCTTTATTGGTGCGGTGTTGGGCTGCGGTTTCGAGTCAGCGGCCGCAGTCGACCCCTATGTATAGCTATACATAGCGACCCAAAGCGGACATTCAATCCATTCTCTTTGTGTGACTGCTAACACCACACAAGCGACATTGGACGATAGTATAGTTATAAGAAGAATTCGAACAAGTGGGACATTCGTGGTTTTTACTCCGTTACATCCTGTTTGTATTGCTACGTAAACGTAAGTTGTCCTACAGTGGCTGCGTATCTGCTCTTTCACCTATGTTAGTTCGGGTGACTCAATGTTAGAAGGATCGACTGACCAATCGTAAGCATTGGAAAAACGCTCAACTAAAAAATCAATATATACGCGCACCTTTGGTGGAATAAAACGTTGATAAGGATGCACGGCATACAACGGTGATGTGGCGGGGTAAGGTGTATACGTCGGGAGCAGTTCAATCAGATCACCTCGTGCAATAGCAGGTCCAAGGATCCACTCAGGTGAAAGCATAAGACCTCGTCCAAGCCGGGCAGCAGTCACCAGCATATTTCCGCTATTGGCATCAAATTTCCCAGATGCGCGTACATTAATCACGTTGTCGTTATCACTGAATTGCCAGACGCTATAGCCTGGGTTTCGTCGTAATGTTAGGCAACTATGGTTCTCAATATCGCAAGGATGGTCCAGTTTTGGTGCGCTCGCAAGGTATAGTTTGCTCGCACATAAGCAGCGTTTTACTACAGAAATTTTACGTGCACGTAGAGTGGAATCGGATAGTTCCCCGGCACGAATTGCAATATCAAAACCTTCGGTAATTAAATCCACTTTACGATCGGTTGAAGTTAAATTAAAACTCACATCGGGCCAGCGTGCCTGGAACTGGGCGGTCGCGGCGACGATATGTTGCTCAAGACTTGCTGGCATACTAATGTGCACAAGCCCTGCAGGTTTATCCTGGAGATTTGCCGAAAGGATTCGAGCTTCTTCTAAATCCAGCAAAATGCCTTTTGTGCGCTCATAAAAAAACAGTCCAACTTCTGTCAGATTTAGCTTTCGGGTAGTGCGATGAAAAAGCGCGGCGCCGACCCAGCCTTCCAGGTCAACAATCCGCCGTGAAACAGAAGAAGGGGCAAGATTGGATTGCCTGCCCGCCTCGGAGAAAGACCCAGTTTCTACCACTTTGTTAAATAAGGTAATTGCGCCTAATTGATCCATTGCTGCCTCCGAATCTGATTCTTAATGATATTTTTGCTTAAAACGCAATAATGTTTTACTTATTTTTGGGCTAATCATAATAATGAAGCGTTGATATAGTCACCCTGTATCGACTCACAAAAACAAATAAACAGGAGATTTATGATGACAACGCAAACAGAAAACGAAGTACGTACGGCCATAGTAACAGGCGCATCAACAGGAATCGGTTATGCTATTAGCCAGCGTTTTTTAAACGATGGTATCAACGTTGTTATGAACGCCCGTACAGAAACCGACTTAGTTGCTGCTTATCAAAAACTGGGATCTCCCAGCAATGCACACTATGTAGTAGGAGATGTATCTAATAAAGAAACTGGTTCGGAGCTAGTAGACAAGGCGAACCAGGAATTCGGTGGCATCGATATCCTGGTGAATAACGCAGGTGTTTTTAATCCTAAGCCGTTTCTGGATACCGAAGAAGCCGATCTGGACCGTTTTTTCTCGATCAACTTCAAAGGCGCCTATTTTACTGCCCAGGCTGCCGTCCCAGCGATGAAAAAACGCGGTGGTGGCAGTATTGTCAATATTGGAACGACGCTGGTTGAACATGCTATCGCAGGTTTTCCTGCATCCGGTGCCGTAGCCAGTAAAGCCGCGCTACATAGTTTAACGGAGCAACTGGCCGCTGAACTTGGTCTGGATAATATCTGCGTCGCGACTATAGCAACCGGCATCATTGATACACCTTTACACGCCAAGCAAGGCATCGACGAAGCAAATAATCTTGCGGGATTACATCTGCTAAATCGAATCGGTACTTCCGAAAATTTGGCCGATGCCGTTGCGATGTTGGTAAATAACGACTTTATCACCGGTGCTACGTTACGTGTCGATGGTGGGCACGCAGCTGGTCACAGCTTCGGTTAATCAGTCATACGAAAACATCAAATTCAGACCAAGAGGAAAAGATTATGCCTTATATCAACATACAAGTAACAGACGAAGGTGTTACCCGCGAACAAAAGCAACAGCTTATTAGTGGTAGCACCAAATTGCTTCAGGATATTCTTGGTAAAGATCCACAGACCACCTTTGTGGTGATTGAAGAAATCCCTACTGATAACTGGGGAGTCGCAGGGGAGCTAGTAACCGATATCCGCGCAAGAACGGCAAAGAAATAACCGCACGCATTGAATTATAGCTATTTTCACATTAAATGATTGATAATAACGGTTTGTATAAATCTGCGTTAACGAAATAAATAAATGCCATTTTCTTACCCAGTAGAATTACGAGACAAGGCGGTGAAGGCTTACCTCAAGGGAAAGGGAACGCAAGAGGAAATAGCGAGTATATTTGGAATTGGCCTCAGTAGCCTCAGGCGTTATTTGAGGCAATATGAAGAAAGTGGTGATTTAGCGCCGAAACCTCACCCAGGTAGGCCACCGATGCTCGGAGAAGTGGAGTTGCAGCGCATCAAGGGCTGGGTAGAAGTGACGCCGGATATTGAGCTCAAGGAATTGTGCGCTTTGGTAGAGCAGGAGTTTGGCAAAGCGGCCAGTGAACCGACGATGTGCCGGGCCTGTCAGGCTTTGGATTTGCGGCGCAAGAAAAAGAGCTACTACGCGAGCGAGCAAGATCGCGAGGATGTAAAAAAAAACGCATAGATTATCTGGAGGCCATGGAGGAATGTGACCCAGAAGACCTGATTTTCATTGATGAATCTGGGGCTAACCTCAATATGGATTCGGCCTATGGTCGAGCTCAAGGAGGTCAACGCGTTAACGCCTCTAAGCCCCATTGCCGAGGTACAACGCTGTCGATTATCGGCGCGATGAGTCTGCTGGGTGTGGTGGCGGCGATGTATGGTGAATGGGCCACGGATGGAGTCGCGTTTTTAACCTTTATCCAAACCATGCTGGTGCCTCAGCTTCGTGCGGGCCATATCGTGGTCATGGATAACGCGAGTTTTCATAAAATCAAACCGGTGAGGGAAGCGATTGAGAGTACCGGTGCACGGCATACGCGCCAACTTAAGGGGCTAATGTCTTGAATACGGGGGTGGAAGGTGGCAGGTTAGGCGTATATCAAAGCCAACCACCCGAGGTCAAGTCGAGTGAACCTGCCACCAAGTGCAAGTGATATCGCATTCGAACGATTTTTGCAAGAGCTGCCCGAGGACTATGGCCTACTGGCGCGGGAGTTCAAAGCGTTTTGCCACCCGCGCAAGATCAAAAACCCGGCCCAATTAATGCGGGTAGTGATGATCTACTGCGGATTAGATCAGGTACTGCGCGAGGTGGCGGGAACGTTCACCCTGCTGGAGGAGGCGATCAGCGATACGGCAATCCACAAGCGGCTGAAAGCCTGCCTACCGTGGGTGAAGGCATTGCTAACGCAGATGATGGGTGAAGGCATGGAGCAGTTAATCGAGGGCAACTTGCGTTTAGTAGTCATCGACGGCTCCACCGTGCAAGGGCCGGGAGCGAGCGGGACGTGGTACCGGTTACACATTGCCATCGACCTGGTGAAGTTGAATCTGATTCATGTGGAGGTGACGGACAAATATCAAGGGGAGCGGTTGGACTATTATCCGCTGCTGGATGGTGACGTGGTGCTCATTGACCGGGGCTACAATCAGCCATCGCAGTTGCTCGAACAAGGTGCTAATAACGTGTGTGTGGTGTTACGTTACAATCCTCATGGTATGGTGTTATATGACGAGCAGGGACAAAAAATCGATTGGTCCCAACAGCTTAAGAACTGTTCTGGAAATAACTGCTGCGTCCCGGCACGCGTGGCGCAAGAGGGGCAGTACCTGGTAGCCTGACAAATCTATCAAGGAATATCGGGAAAACAATATATTATCAAACAGTTGAAGAGCTTAATTGACTAACGGTTAGAGATAGGAGAGAGTGCGCCTTCATCAATAAATAATAACTGACGAGCAATCAGCTATGAGGCGCACTCCCAAGCTCTATAATGCCCTAATTCGACTCTTAACACCATCGCCTTGGCGCGATAAGCGACACCTGTTGAGTCTTGCTTGGATGGTCGTGGGCTTGATCCTATCGGCCAAGATCAGCTTGGGGGAATGGACCGCTTTCGTATCCGGGCGTGCCCGGTTCGCACAAAGCCATGAGCGGCGTTTTAAGCGTTGGTTATACAACGAACGTATCGAGGCGCTGGCGCTGTATACGCCGGTGATCCAGAATGCGTTGCTCGACTGGGATGAGCCGAAGATATATGTCGCGCTGGATACCTCGATGCTGTGGAATACCTATTGTCTGATTCGCCTGTCGGTGATTTATCGAGGCCGTGCCATACCCTTGGTCTGGGAGGTCATTGAACACCCCAGCAGTGCGGTGGCGCTGGATCGCTATAAGGGGCTGCTGCAAACTGCTCACCGGCTGCTGGCGCCGAGATTAGAAGTGGTGTTTCTGGCCGATCGAGGCTTTGTGGACACCGAGCTGATGGAGTATCTCAGCCAGGATCTGGGCTGGCGGTTTCGCATCCGTCTGAAGAAGGGAATCGTGCTGTATCGCCAAGGCGCGCGCAAGTGGCGCAAACTCACGGTGCGGGCCGCCCATGGTCATGCCCGTTTTTATCACAACATCTGGATAAGCCAAGAGTTTCTTGGTCCGGTACACCTCGCTTTTGCCCGGCTCAGGGGCTCGCGCGAAACATGGCTTATTGTCAGCGACGAACCCACCGCAATGAAGACCTTTGAGGAGTATGCGCTGCGCTTTGATATCGAAGAAAACTTTCTGGATGATAAATCCAATGGCTTTCAACTCGAGTCCTCCCAGATCCGTGATCCCGCCGCACTCACCTGGCTGTGTTTAGTGCTGGCCATAGCGACCTTGTTTTTAATCTCCCAAGGCACGGAAGTGGTTAAAAAGGGCCGCCGGCGATGTGTCGATCCCCATTGGTTTCGTGGCTTGAGTTACTTAAAGATCGGTTGGCGATGGGTGAGACAGGCCAGCGTGAAAGGCTATCGTTTGATACGTCGTTTCTCCCTTTGCGGAAATACTGATCCAGAACCAGCGCGTTCTTCCCGAAAGTATAAACCCGCCAGTTCCATCGCCTCTAAGTTTCGGGAACACTATGAAATATTTCCGTTGGATTGTCAGCCAGTTTGTGACTAACCGAGGATAGATTTGTCAGGCAACCAGGGGGCAGTACCTTGAAGGCTGGGTTCACGCAACTCGTTTGCCGGAGGAACAGGCTGCGCAAGCGCGGCGGCGAGTCCGCGCCAATGCCCAGCAGAAGGGCCACACCGTGCAGGCTAAGACCTTGCTGATGGCCGGGTGGGTATTGGTGTTTACCACCGTAGCGCCTGAGATTCTGTCTACGACCGTCATCGCACAGCTCTATCGGGTGCGCTGGCAGGTCGAGCTGGTGATAAAACGACTTAAAAGCCTGCTTGATATCGACCGGCTCAGGGCTCGAGAAGGCAGCACCTTAGCGTCGTTGTACCTGCATGGCAAATTGTTATACGCCTGGGCTGTCGAACGCCGAGCCCGGCGCCGTTGCGGCGAAACAGGGATGCGCCTGGATGGCCCGCGCCAAGCTACTTGGTGGCGCATTTGGAAGCTCATGAAACAGGAGGTGGCGATCATGATTAACGGGGTTGGGCAATGGGACTTCGAGCGCTGGGAACAGTGCTTGGCGGTCATGCAAGAGCGTCCACGGCGACGAACACTTCAAATGCTGCCTGATCGGGTTAATCGATTGATCGCCTCATGCCAACTCGCGGGACTGAGTAATATATGAGCAATACGCTTAAGTTGGCGCGTATGCCGGTGCACGGCTGGTGTTTTTACCGCCCTACTCACCTGATTTTTCACCGATTGAACTGATGTGGTCAAAGCTCAAACAGTCTCTGAGAAAAAAAGCGGCACGCACCTTAGGAGATTTTCATCAAGCCTTGCTGGAAGCATTTGAGACCTTAACGGACTATGATTTTGAAGGTTGGTTCGCGCACTGTGGTTATAATGCCAGTTAATGTGAAAATGGCTATAATCAAGGAATAAAACCATGAATACAGAACAACAAACGGGTGTAACCCGTCGCCCGCTGATAGAAATCCGACTTCCATAAAAGGTGCCAGCTTTGCCATCCATGGTCTCTGGATTCCGGTTTCCCTGCCGGAATGACGACACAAAACAATGCAACATATCGTCATTCCCGCCATGGATTGGCGGGAATCCAGCGCCATGGAAGGTAATTTCAATATTTGCAAGGGCATACGCGCGTGGCGGGTTACACCCAAGCACGACGGCGTTTTCTGCGCGGCGTTGCTCGTTGGAGCGGTTTTCGATAGGTTTGGATGTTGTGCCCTCGATGCTTTTGGCACCTGATACCTACCGTTATTTGGCTCGCCAGGCGAAAACAGTCGCTCAGATCGTGCCTTACGACTGGCAGCTCATGGCCGTTTCCGGCCACTCAAGGAAAGAATCCATATTCTTTTTATCGGGACGTTATACCCAACCGCTGCGGTTCAGACGCTACCCGAAACGGAAAGCACTTCGCACTTTGATCCGGGTTTGGAAGGACGAAATAAAGCGAGAACTCCAGCGCGGTTTAATTCGAAAGGTTCTCGCGGAATAAACTGACAGACAACAAGCCTATTGGCGCCCTAGTTGGTCAATTTTTTTCGTCCGCATTCTCACGACTTTCCAGCCATTCATAGATTACCGGCAGCAGTACCAGGGTCAGCAAAGTGGATGTCAGCAGTCCACCGATCACCACCGTGGCCAGGGGGCGCTGGGTTTCGGCACCTACGCCGGAGGACAGCAGCATGGGGAAAAGGCCGAGAATGGCTACACTGGCGGTCATGAGCACGGGGCGCAGTCGCAGCTCCGTGCCCCTGCGTACGGCCTCGGCGACGCTCAATCCCTGGTCCCGAAGCTGGTTGATAAAACTCACCAGTACGATGCCGTTCAGCATGGCCACACCGAAAACAGTGATGAACCCGATGGCCGAGGGCACCGACAAGTACTGCTCGCTGAGGTACAGCGAGACCACGCCGCCAATGGTGGCGAAGGGGACGTTGGCGATGATCAGGGTTGCGTACTTCACCGAGTTGAACGCGGTGTAAAGCAGCACGAAGATAAAGAAGATGGTCAGCGGTACGATGACGGAGAGCCGCTTGAGCGCCCGCTGTTGGTTTTCGAAGGCCCCACCCCACTCGATCCAATAGCCTGGGGGTAGTTCGATCTGTTGGTCTATGAGTGCATTCGTCTGCTTGACGAAGCCATCTACATCGCGGTCACGCACGTCCATCTGAATCACCGCATAACGTTGTAACTGTTCGCGACGTACGAAGGAGTAGCCTTCCGCTACGCTGATGTTCGCGACCTTGGATAGCGGGATGATGGCCCCATCGGCCGTGCGCAGAGGTATGTTGCGGATGGCCTCCACGGAGGCCTTGGCGGCGTCGTTCAGTCGTACTGTGATGTCGAAGCGTCTGACACCATCGATCAGGGTGGTGACCGGCTCATTGCCGATGCCGGTGCGTACCACGGTGAGTACTTCGTCCGCATTGAGGCCGTAGCGGGCCAGTTGCTTGCGTTTGACCTGGATGCGCACCTGGGGTTTTCCCAGGTTGGCCTCCAGTGACAGATCAGCCACGCCCGGGACCTGGGCGATTACGGTCTTGATCTGCTGACTGAGCCGGTCCAGCTCCGCCAAATCTTCGCCATAGAGCTTGGCGGCCAGGGTAGCGCGAACACCGGAGATCAATTCTTCCACCCGCATCTGGATGGGCTGGGTGAAGGCAATCACCGTCGTGGGTACGACCTTTTCCAGTTTCTCGCGCATGGCATCGGCAAGTGTGTCGATCGATCGGGTCCATTGCTCCTGGGGTTTGAGTTCGGTATAGATTTCCATATAGTTGACATCCGCCGTCTCGCCCTTCTCGGCCCGGCCGATCATGGCGATGGTCGTGTTGACCTCCGGGAACTCGGACAGTGCATGTTCTATTTTTTTGGATACCTCTATAGACTCATCGAGTGACACCGAGGGAATGGAGGTGACCCGCCACATGATGGAGCCTTCTTGGAGTTGTGGCATGAATTCCTTACCCAGCAAGGGGAACAGGGCCAGGCTGCTCAACAACAATACCATAGCGCTGAGCATCACGGTCTTCTTGTGTTTCAGCGACCAGGCCAGCAGCGGCAGATAGGCGCGCTTGATCCAGACGACCAGCAGGGTGTCGTGTTCCTGTTTGGGCTTGAGAATAAGGGCGGCCAATACCGGAGTGATCGTCAGGGTGAGGATCAGTGAACCGGTCATGGCGAAGCTGATGTTGAAGGCCATCGGGGTGAACAACTTGCCCTCTAGGCCCTGCAGGCTCAACAGGGGCAGGAACACCACGATGATGATGAGAATGGCAAAGGAAATGGGGTTGGCCACCTCCCTGGCAGCGGCCAATACGGCAGCGGTGCGGTCCACTGGACCACCCTGCGCACGGCGCTCGGCCATGATTCGAAACGAATTCTCCACCATGACTACGGCGCCGTCCACCATCATGCCGATGCCGATGGCCAGTCCCGACAGTGACATCAGATTAGCGGACAACCCCGTCTGGCTCATGAATGCAAAGGCGATCAGCATGGCCAGCGGCAGTGCCGAGATGACCACCAGCGCCGAGCGCAGTTCTCCCAAAAACAGGAATAATACGATCGCCACCAGCACGGAACCTTCCACCAGTGCCCTGGTCGCGGTGTTGATGGTCTGCTCGACCAGGTCGGTACGATCATATACCGGTCGCAGTATGACCCCGTCCGGCAATACGGATTTGACGATCTCCACCTTTTCCTTGACCGCATCCACTACGTTTTTGGCATTGGTACCGATGCGCGAGAGCGCCATACCGAGCACCACTTCCTTGCCGTCCCGGGTCACCGCGCCGAAACGCAGTGCCGGCGCCTGTTTGATCGTCGCGATATCGTGCAGATGCACCGGAGTGCCGTGTTCCACTCTGAGAACGATGTTGCCGATGTCGGTTTCATCACTGACCAGACCCAGGCCACGCACCAGATATTGTTCCCGCCCCAGATTGATGTATTGACCGCCCACCTGGCGGTTGTTGGTCTGCAGCACATCCATCACCTCGCGCAGGCTGAGCCCGAACTCGATCAGCCGCAAGGGGTCGATGATGACCTGATATTGTCGCTCCTGTCCGCCCCAGGACAGTACGTCGTCAATGCCCGGCGCGGTGCGCAGGATGAGCCGCACGGACCAGTCTTGCAGGGTACGCAGATCCATGTCGGTAACGCCTTTTTTCAGTGCTTCATCTGCGCGTTCCACTGTGTACCAGAACACCTGGCCTAGCCCCGAGGTGTTCGGTCCCATCTCCGGGGTGCCGTAACCCTCGGGGATGCGTTCTGCTACCTCTTGCAGACGCTCCATGACCAGGCGGCGTACAAAATAGATATCCATATCGTCTTTGAAGTACACGGCCACATAAGACAGGCCAAACAAGGAAACGGAACGTATCTGCTCCACCCCCGGCAGGCCCGCCATCCCGGATTCGATCGGAAAGGTCAGCAGTTGTTCGATGTCTTCCGCGGCCAGCCCAGGTGATTCGGTATAGATATTGACCTGCACCGGAGTGACATCCGGAAAGGCATCGATGGGCACGGTAATCACCGCCCTCCAACCCAGGAAGGCCACCACCATAAAGCCAACGATCACCAGAAACTTATAACGCAGGGAGATCTCGACCAGTTTAGTCAGCATCGGTAGTATCTCCTAATGGACATGGCCTTCGCCCATGCGCGATTTCAGCAACAGGGACTTGAGCACGAAGGCCCCCTTGACCACGATCTCATCCCCGGCCGCCAGACCGGACCGAATCTCGGTCCAATTGCCATGCGTGACGCCGGTCTCCACCGGGTGGGGGTGCAGCTCATCGCCCTCTAACTTGAATAGGGTAGGTGAACCCTCCATGAGTACCAGGCTCGCTTTGGGCACGGCGAGTGCCTCTTTTCCCATCCCGGTCTGCAGGGTCACAGCAACGAACTGGCCTGGGTGCAAACGGTGGTCGCTGTTATCGACCTCGATGCGCACGGACTGCGTGCGGGTGGTCTCGTCCAGACGGTGATAGCGTTGTATGACCCTTCCCGTTGTTCGGTGCCGTTCGTCCACGTCGATGTGGACGATAGAACCCGTCTTGACATGGGAGAGATCTTCTGGAGAGAGTTTTGCTTCTACCCAAAGTATGGATTCGTCGGTAATCCCGAATAAGACCCGACCCGGTTCCGCCACCTCACCGACGACGAAGTCATCGCTGATCACGGTTCCGTTCTGGGGACTGACAAGATCAAAGGCGCCGGTGGTCTTCGAGGCATCGCCTTGCTTGAGCAGGGTGCCGATCTGGGACTCGGTCATACCATAGGCTTGTACCTTGGCATAGGCCAGCTGTCGTGCTACCTGGGCCTCCACGTAGCGGCGTTCGGAGACCACCTTGCGGCCAAGTCTTTTGACCCGTTGCCATTCCCGATCCGAAACCACCAAGGCCCCCTGAGCGTCGGCCATTTCAACACTGGACAGTGTCACCAATAGCTCGCCTTCGTTGATCTGAATACCCAAGCGTGCGTGACGTTGCATGATCTGGGCACTGATGCGCGGGGTCACCTGCGCCGATCGATAGGCATTGATCACGACCTCTCCCGGGGCGATGATGGTATCGGTAAGGGGGCGACGGCCAACCTGCGCCGTTTCAATCCCCTGCGCCTCACGTTCCGAGTGGTTCATGGTGACGATGCCTTCATCATGGCCTGGTTCTTCGTCATGTCCTTCATGCCCCGTTTCTGCGTCCACGACCGGCAATGCCAGCACCAGCCCAAGGACGGCGGTAATACTGAGTAATGGCTTCATTGTGTATTGTTCTCTATATTGGATGGGATGTTCTTAGGGTTCAGCCAGCCGTCTACCTGCCCACTGGCCGCCAGCCAGTCAAACCAGGCGCGCCAAAACTGAGCACGCAACTCCAATGCGCTTGAGCGCGTATCGAGTGTTTGCTTGAGCTGTACGAGGTAATCGGTCGTATCTATCTCGCCGGCCTGCCAAATACGCTGCAAGAGATCGATTTGGTGCTCCAGGCTGACTTGCCCCGTCTGTTCCCAATGTCCCCATGCACTGTGCATGAGCCGGTATCGTTCGGCGGTCGATTTCAAGCGCGCCTTTGCTTGCCGGTAGGTATCTTGGCCCTCCTGCTGTACCTTGATGAGTTCGGCGTTAGCTGCCTCTACCTCGGCCTGTAAATCGTTGCGCACGTGCAGCGGTACGCTTATCGAGATGCCTAGCAGGGTATCGGACTCCTCTCGGCCACCGCGAAATCCAAACGTGGGATCCGGGCGACGCTTGCGGGTGTGTAATTGCACCATGGCCCGGTTGGCGGCGATGCGATTGCGCAGCACCCGCAATTGCGGTAGCTTTTCGAGCAAGCTATCCAGATTCGAATGATCTAGGGCCAGGGCAGGCAGCGCGGTAGTCATCACCGGCAGATCAGAGCGGGACTCACCGATCACCGCAGCTACTGACTGTTGGGCCTCGATTAGACTGGCCGCGGTTTGGGCCTGCTCGAACCGGGCCTGCGCGGCGGCAAGCCGGGCGAGATCCAGCTCGACCTGACCGAGATCCCCAGCCCGGCGACGCCGCTCGGCAAGTTCCGAGAACCGGTCCATGATCTGCAGGCGCCGTTGTGCCAGTTGATGTAGGTCTTGCGCCGATTTGGCATTGGATAAGGCCATTAATACCTCGATGGTCAGAGACTGTTCCAGCTGTTCCAGCTGTGCCTCCGATGCGTCGCGCTCGAAGCGGGCGACCGAGGCTTGTGCGCTGCGTTTATCGGCCCAGTCTATGGTCTGACTGAGCCCTAGGGAGAAAGAGTCGGTTTCGGCCGTTTCGGCGTCGAGTTCCAACTCCGGATTGAACAAGGGTTTGCCCGCCGCCCGTTCGCCGGCGCGGGCCGCATCAACGGCCGCACGTGCTGTGGCCACGCGCGGATGATTGTCGAGCAGGTCTTCGATCAGCCTGGAGAGCCCGGTGGCCGGTCGATCAAGCTTGGGTATCGAATGGGAATCCTGCGCCATGGCAGGCGTTGCTGTACACAGCAGCAGGCAGGCATAAAGGCCGGCCCACAAACGGGGAATAAGAGACATTGCTGAGTTCCTTTGCTCGGTCGTACAAGGTGCATATCACTGTAATGATATGCATGGAGTAACGAGATTGAACTCAGATGATAGGAGGGTGGAGCAGGGGCTTGATGCTCAAAGAGAACGGAAAGGACAAGGTGGTAAGCCGGGATGTTTGAGTCCCCGGCAAGGCGGTGATCCGGTCGCTGCTGCAAATGCCCGTGAAATGGAAGAACATGTGACAACAGTGGTCACAGCTATGCCCATCGGGCAAGGAGGAATCGGGGCTTTTATGGTGGTCGGAGAAATGATGCCCGATGTTATCGACTGAATGCTGATCACCGGCAAGCGTCACCCCTGACAGGAGTGTCGTTACGATTAGCAGCCATGTCAGTGCACGCCTCATCGGGATAAACTAGCATACCAGGGCTTACCCGTCTACGCTTGGTAGATCACTAGTAAGGATTACACAAACAATGGCTCGAATCTTTGCATCGGTCATCAATTCGCTATCCTTGATATTGACCTTGTTAGGTACGAACGTTTATGCCGAACCGCTCACCGTAATCTATTCCGGCAATCTAGATGGAGAACTCGAGCCCTGCGGATGCACAGTGGAGGGGGACTTCGGCGGAATAAAACGCCTCGCAAGTATTTTGGACCAACTGCGTGATCAGCGACCCGAGTCGGTCGTTTTATCCGCTGGGGGTTTGATTATCAGCGAGCGGGTCATCGATCGCATCAAATCCGAATACATATTGAAGGGTTTTGCAGCGCTCGAATATGACGCCATCGGCATGCAATGGCAGGATCTTTCCTACGGCTTGGAATTCGCCACCCGATTCAATCTGCCCTGGGTGCTCGGCAATGGAGCGCATTCGAGCATCGCCCGCGTCCAGCCAGTCACGCGAAGCATCGACGGTAGGTACATCGTCCTAAAGGTATTCAGCTGGTTGGATCCCGATGACGATCCAATGCGTCAAATGCATGCCGATCACGTCCTGGTGCATGCCGATCCAGAGGCGCTTTTAGGTGAAATCAGGCAAGCAGACAAGCAGGGAGTCGTTACCGTTTTGAGCACGAGTCTTTCACTTGCGACGGTTCAGAAAAAGTTCGATCTGGAGGCGATAGATATTTTACTCGTCCGGGCCTCGTATGAGACGTATGGAGAGCCACGGCAAGTTGGGAAAACCTTGGTGTTGCAGCCAGGCTCTCGCGGCAAGCACATCGCCAGAGTGGACCTCGAGACCGACGGCGAAGGCGACATCAGGCAATGGGAACACAAGGTCATCTCGATGCCGCCAAGTGTTCCCGACGCACCGCGCATGAGCGCCTGGTATGATGAATACAATGCAAAGCTCGAACAGGATTATCTGAAACGGGTTGAGATCCGTAAACAACAGGAGTC
>JBDLIZ010000044.1:0-17560 GCA_039714615.1 Pseudomonadota bacterium
ACCCACGGACTATGTGGACCTGTTTCAACTACACAAACCACCCCCCGCCCTGCTACGAAGCAGTGATATTCTGACCCCTCTGGAAGCCCTGCGGCGCGCGGGAAAGATTCGCTACTTCGGCATCGCCTGCGACACCGTGGAAGATGCCTTGTTGTGCCTGAAGTTACCCGGAATCGCATCGATTCAGATCACCATCAACCTGCTAGACCAAAAGGCGCTTAGCGAACTGCTCCCTCGTGCCAGAGATCAGGGGTTGGGCGTGATCGCCCGCAACCCGCGGGCCCAAGGCCATCTCACCAATGACCTCAGCGACATTACCGCCGAGACCTACGCGCGTAGCCAACAGGAAGTCGAGATGAGCAAAACCGCAGCGCAGGCGTTTCTTCTTCTAACCGATACGAACCGAACGCTGGTGCAGGCCGCCATCCAGTTTGTTCGGCAACTGGATGGCGTATCGGTATTGATACCCCGTGCAATCAGCCGGCGACAGTTGGATGAGATACTGACAGCACAGAATCTGCCGGAATTTTCAGAGCAACAACTCCATGCCATCGACAGGATAAGCCGTGAGTCCCTGTCCCATCCTCCGCGCCATCGGTATCGAGCTACCGCTCCATGAGGCTGCTTTGCCTCTCATATGAATATCCTCCTCTCGGTGGGGGCGGTGCCCAGGTCGTACAGGGCCTGACCAGAACGCTTGCGAAGAGCGGAACCGAGATGGATTTGGTGACCATGGGCTTTCGAGGCCTTCCCGTCCGGGAGTCCCTGGACAATCTAAATATCTACCGAATTCAAAGCCTCCGTGCTCATCAACACATGTGCACCTGGCCGGAAATGATTCCCTATATTTCCCTGGCTACCACCAGAGCGATCCAGTTGGCACGCAAGAACCGCTATGACATCAATCACACACACTTCATTTTCCCCGATGGGGTGATCGCTTACCTGCTAAAGAGAGCCACTGGACTGAACTACATCATCACCGCCCACGGCTCGGACGTGCCCGGTTACAATCCGGACCGCTTTCGGCGGCTCCACCGCTTGTTGGGACCCGTATGGAAAAAGATTACCGCCAATGCTGAGTGCATCGTCTGTCCGAGCAACTCGCTGCGTTCCCTGATCCTCGCCGTCAATCCCCGAGCGCATTGCACACTCATACCCAATGGCATCGACTGCGATAAGTTCTGCACCGACCAGCCCAGGCAGGATCGAATTCTGCTTGTAACGCGAATGTTCGCGCGCAAGGGTGTGCAATACCTTATAGAGGCCCTCGCGAGCATAGAGTGTAAATATAAGGTGGCCATTGTTGGTGACGGCCCTTATCTGGACGAGCTTCGCCAGCTCGCTGGAAAGCTCAATGTCGATGTGAAGTTCTTCGGTGCTCTTGCCAACGACACTGATCAACTGCGAAAATTGTTCGAGACCTCCCGGATATTTGTCCTGCCGTCCAAGGCCGAAAATTTCCCAATTGTGCTGCTGGAAGCCATGGCGGCGGGCCTGGCCATAGTGACCACCCGGAATACCGGCTGTGAGGAAGTGGTAGGGGATTCGGCACTCCTGGTTCAGCCCGGTAGTTCCCGGGACATCGCCCGGGCGTTGGTACAGTTGATGACAGACAAGCCGTTACGCGACCACCTGGGCAAGACAGCGCGTAAGCGGCTCGAGAACGAGTTTGACTGGCTTTGCGTATCAGATCGTTATCGAGCCATCTATCATGGGGCGGCGGGCGGTTAACATCCAATGGCATCACGCCATCTCGGTCTGGGTCTGAAACTTATTATCTCGGCAGCCCTGCTGCTGATGATCCTGTCCTACATACCCCTGGATGAACTGGCGTCCAGGCTGCGGGGCTTGCACATACGGCCGTTACTGGCAGCTTTGTCGCTGATCCCCAGCATGGTGTACGTGGCCGCCACTCAGACAAAAATCCTGAGCGACCGCCAGGGGATGACCCTGTCGGTTTGGCAAATTTTCCGGATCAGCTTCATCACCAATTTCTACAGCCTGCTGCTCCCGGGTCAATTGGCAGGCGGTGTCGTGCGTTGGTACAAGTTCTCCCGACAGGATAAAAAGCCGGCCCAAGCCTTGGCCACGATAGTATTCAGCCGCCTTCTAAGTATGCTAATTTCGGTTGCGCTGGGGATTGCCTGTTGGTACTCGGATGCCGCCGCCCGGGAAAATACCCTGCTGGGTGTTATTCTCTTACTGCTCCTGTTGGGCCTGGTGTTCACATACGGTATCTTCTTCAGCGGTCAACGGGCCCTGCGTGTAGCGGAGGTACTCGACACACGATTATGGATCCCGAAATTTCTGCGCAGCAAGCTGGGCAAATTTCTTCGATCGGCAGTGAAGTTTGAAGGTCTGTCGCGCGGCAGGCTACTGTCAATTATCGGCATTTTGCTTATCTATCACATGCTGGGCATCGCAATTTATTATCTCCTTGCCACGGCCATCCAACTGGACCTTTCGCCGATCAACGTTGCCTGGGTAAGAACGTATGTGTTGCTGATCACCATGATACCCATCTCGGTAATGGGTATGGGAGTTCGGGAAAGTGGGCTCATTTACCTGTTGCAAACCTACGGAATATCACCTGCGCTGGCGGTGGGGTTCTCCTTCCTGTTGCTCGGCCGCAGGCTGGTCATGGTGGCTATAGGAGCCGGTTTCGAGTTTTGGGACTTCCTCCGCGACAAGCCCCCGTCAGCACCTGGCAAGGTATCCTGAGCCATGCGCGTTAACCACTGCGTGTACCGCGTTCCGAACAAATGAAAGTCTGCTTCATTTGCGTCGAGATTTTTGCCTGGAGTAAGTATGGCGGTTTCGGGCGCGCCACCCGCATGATCGGGCGCGAGCTGGTGAGGCGTGGCATAGAGGTCTCGGCTGTCGTTCCGCGCCGGCGGGGCCAGCGCGAAGTGGAGCAGCTGGATGGCATACAGGTACTGAGTTTTGCTCCTGAATGGCCTTTCACTATGACCAGGCTGGTCCGCCAGTGTGACGCCGACATCTATCATTCTGAGAATCCCTCCCTGGGTACCTATCTGGCCCAGCGTGCGTTGCCAGCCCGTAAGCATGTCGTGACCTTCCGCGACCCAAAGGAGTTTAGAGACTGGATGATCGAACTGCGAAAACCCTCTGCCAGCCGCTTGCAGGTATTACTAAACTGGTTATACGAGGACTCGCTGTTGGTTCACTCCAGCATGCGAAAGATGGACGGTGTCTACGCGACAGCACCATCGATCAATCCCAAACTGAAGCGGAAGTTTGGCTTTGACCGGGACCTCGAGCTACTGGCCACGCCGGTTTCACTGAACGGAGAAGTGGTAAAGGCATCATGCCCCACAGTATGCTTCATTGGAAGATGGGATCGGCGCAAGCGACCTGAGTTTTTCTTCGAACTCGCCCGCGAGTTTCCAAACGTGGAGTTCCTGGCCGTCGGGCGATCGAATAGCAAGGCGTGGGAGGACAAACTGCGTAACCGCTATGGAAACATCAGCAACCTGAAACTCCTCGGGTTCCTGGATCAATTCCGGTCGGCAGAGCTCCAGGAGATCCTGGGCCGAAGCTGGATTCTCGTGAGCACGGCTGCTCGTGAGGGTCTTCCCACTGTTTTTCTGGAGGCGCTGGCTAACAAATGCGCCATTCTGAGCCATGTAAATCCCGACCAGATCGCCGAGCGTTTCGGTTACCATGCCCACGCCGATGATTTCAAAAAAGGTCTGGAGACACTGCTCAAGCAGGGTACCTGGAGGCAGAAGGGGCAAGGAGGTTATGAGTATATTCGCGACACCTACGAGCTCGATAGTGTCATCGACAAGCACATTGCGGTTTATCAATCATTGGTGAATTCCAATTGAAGCTGCGCTCAGATCCAACTATCGATTTCATCGGCATCGGCGCAGCCCGTTCCGGTACCAGCTGGATCACAAACATCCTCAGGGCCCACCCGCAAGTCTGTATTTCAGAGCCCAAAGAGATCCGCTACTTCAACCGCTTCGTGCTCCCGGTCGGGCCAGTGAAGGACCAGCGCAATTCCAGCCATGACAGGGATATGGAATGGTATATGGCGCATTTTCAGCATGGCCGACCGGATCAACTTAAAGGGGAGTATTCGCCAGTTTATCTTTACGACAAGGCGGCACCGGCGGCGATTCAATCCGCATTTCCCAACGTGAAGCTCATTGCCTGCTTGCGCAATCCTGTGGACCGGGCCTACTCTCATTACTGGCTGCACAGGGGTTCTTCCATAATGGGCAAGCTGAGTTTCGAGGAGGCGATTGAACGAGAGCCCGTCTATATCGACATGGGCTTCTACGCCAGTCAGTTGAGTCGTTATTTTGAAATTTTCGATCAACAGCAGCTGCTGGTACTAATATTCGAGGAACTCATACAACAGCCAAAAGCCCAGCTTGGCCGTCTTTTCGAGTTCCTGGACATTCGCAACGACGCAGCCCTCGTTTCCTCACGATTTGATCGTAATCCGCCCACCAATATCCGAGCCAGGTCTGTTAAGCGAATGGCCTTCTCCATGTCGCAGACATTGATTAGGGCGAGACTCAGCTTCGTCCTGAAAGCCTTCCGTAGCTTGGGAGTCCATACGGTGTTGAAGAAACTCTACGCTACTCCTTTGGAGCGCCCCTCGATTTCGGAAGAGACACGCGGATCTCTGAATGTGCGTTTCGCCCAGGAAACCGCAAGACTTGAATCCTTGCTCGGCCGAAAACTGGAGACATGGAAAGACTGGAAATGACGCCTCTGGCCATTCGACGTCTCCGCTATATGGTCACGTTGTTCGTTGTCCTGGGGCTCATAGCCTCAGGGACCGCAGCGCTGCTGTTTGCGTTTTATCCCCCCATTTTCCCAGCCCACAGCGAACTCGTAAATCATCCCGTGGCGTTGAGCGAGTACAATTGGTTTGATGTCGGCGTAGTGGATGCCAATGGTGACACCCACCTCGATATCTTCACCAGCAACCACAATGCGCGCCAGAGTCTTCTTGTTGGAGATGGCAAGGGTGAGTTCAGGGATGTGATCTCCGCCTGGCGGCTCGACCAGGCCCCCTCATATCCAGGCCTGGAAGACGCCCTGGCCACACCCCGGCTGGGAACCAGGGGACTGTACGTGTACTGGCGGGAGCGACGTTTATACCTGCATGTTTACACCGGGGGAACGGCGCTGCCAGTGGCGGGCAGTCTGCGATTGCCCGGCCGCCTCAGGGTATCGGAGCAAGCCGGATTTGATATCTCCATTACCACGGAAGCAACGGGCTCGGAATTGGAGAACACGACCGTGCAATTTCGCACCAAAGCTGACGCCCAGTTGGTTCTTGACCCGACTTTCAGTGCCGTCCCCATTCAGCTGGATCTGGAGCTATCGGTAGCTTTGGATTATGTATTCGTAGGTCGTGGCCTCAGCCATCCCCCTTCACATCGTTTTGCAATTGCGCTACGCGATCGTCACGGCATGGCTTGGTCAGACTATGATGGCGACGGCGACATGGATGTGTACATCGCCCGAGGCGGATTGTTCGGTAAAATGAGAATGTTTGATCAGCCTTTCAGTGACGAGCTACTCGTAAGAAACGCACGCGGCACCTATATGGACCGAGCTTCGGAGCTTCGTCTTATCAAGAGCTCCTGCCCGGCTCGGCAGGTCACGTGGGTTGACTATAATGGTGATCAACGCCTGGATTTGTACGTCACCTGCGGTCGGAAACGAGGTGCCTTTGCCAACCAGCTCCATCGCCAGAAAGCCAATGGTACTTTCGTCGATGTAGCCGAAGAGATCGGGCTGGATTACCCTGAGCTCGGCACTGCGTTGTGGTTGGATGTGGATAATGATCTGGATACTGATCTGCTCTGGGGCTCCAGGTCGGGCCTCTGGCTCCATCGTAATCAGCTCGGCGAGTTCACCAAAGAACTGGTAGGCAGTGGTGCCGCGTACGCCAAACTTAGCCCAGCGGATTACGATGGCGACGGTGATCTGGATGTGTTTGCAGCCGCACCAAGTGCAAGCCTGTTACTTGTCAATGACAAAGGATATATGCAGGCAGTCGATACCGGCCCGCTCGGCCTTCCTTCCAAGGCCAAGACGGCTCAATGGCTCGACTATGATCTGGATGGACGCTCAGATCTCTTTGTTTTTCCGGACGGTCTGTTTCGTCAACTGGATCAAGGCACCTTCACGAAAACGGGTATTCTTCAGGTGCGGTCGCCTTTCTGGCGTTTCGTGGAGCCGAGAGCAATCTGGTTCGACTATGATAAAGATGGCATGTTGGATGTGCTGCTCGCCCATCGTTACTACCCACGGCCGATACAAAAAGCGTTTCGATCCTTGTTTCCCTTCTCGGTTACTCTGCTTCACAACCGGCTTACCACAACGAATCATTGGATACAGATCGAACTCGTGGATCAACCACCAAATCGTCAGGCCCTGGGCGCAAAGGTCTCGGTGTTCACGCCGGAACGGCTGCAGCTACAAGAGGTGGGCCAGGCGGAAGGCAGCCACTACTCCCAGGGTCACTACCGTTTGTACTTTGGCCTCGGACGGTATCGAAGGCCGACTCTGGTACGCATACAATGGCCAGACGGTACGGTCCAGGAGTTAAGCTCCCCCCTGGGAGATCAATTACTGATTATACGGCGCTCGCAGTCCTAACCCATGTAATAATGAAGGCCTCCAAGGTGCTGACAGGGAATTGTGGAAGCCAATTGCTGGACTTTATGGCGCTCGCCCGATCGAGCGAGGTCGGTCGAATCGTCTTTTGTGCAGTAACGCATCGATCGGATAAATGTTAACAGGCCCTAGTCGGCAAAATCCCTAAGGTCTTGCGTCGGCTATACCCACGCCGAGCGTTCGGGACAAGGCCCGTTGCTCGAGTCGTTTGTCGATGACGTTTTTCAAGGCGATTAAAAATCCCATTCCAAGGAAGGCGCCAGGCGGAAGCACCGCCAGCAGGAAACCGGGATAATCTTCAAATACGGTGATGGTGAGCTGGCGAGCCGCCTCGCCGAACATGAGTTCTGCCTGGGCGAGAAGGGTGCCGGAGCCGATCAATTCTCTTATGCCGCCAAGCACAACCAACAATGCCGTGAACCCGACGCCCATGGACAGTCCATCGACGGCCGAGCGTAAGACGCCGTTCTTGAAGGCAAAGGCCTCGGCCCGACCGATAATGCTGCAGTTGGTGACAATCAGCGGGATGAAAATGCCCAGTACTCGATAGAGGCTATGGAAATAGGCGCTCATCGCAAGCTCGATCGCGGTGACGGCGCAAGCGATGACCAGCACGAACACGGGGATGCGTACCTCGTCTCTCACCCACCGCCGGATCAACGATACGATGATGTTGGACGTCAACAGGGTCAGGGTAGTGGCGAGTCCAAGCCCGAGGCCGTTGATCGCCGTACCCGTGATGGCAAGCAGCGGGCATAGACCCAGTAACTGCACCAGCCCCGGATTGTTATGCCACAGCCCGTCCAGGGTGATCCTCGCGTAGCTGTTATTCATTACTCTTTTGCTCAGGTCTGACCATGAAAAGTGCTTCTTTGTGCCGGTCGAAGTATAGCAACGATTGGCGAATGGCGTTGACTACCGCCCGGGGTGTGATCGTGGCGCCGGTAAATTGGTCGAAAACACCTGCATCGCGTCTGACCTTCCATTTCGCGATCGGCGGGTCGCCGATGGATCGGCCGTCGAATATCGTGATCCAGGGGCCTCGCCGAATCTCTATCTTGTCACCCAGGCCAGGGGTCTCGCGGTGTGACACGACCCGTGCCCCGGCCAATGAACCGTTATGATAGATGCCTACGAGCAGCTTGATCGGGCCATTGTAACCGCCCGGAGCGACCGCCGTGAGTACAGCACCCACAGGGAGATTGCGCTTGCGTGCAATATATATGGTGCTCGGTTCCTTACTACCTAGCGCCTCGTCGATGGCCTGCAGGGTGTCCTCGACGATATCATTGTCATAGGCGGAATCTGGTATGATTTCATGCAGGTTGCGCAGTAGTTCCGCACGCTCGTTGGCGGCGATTCTTTCCTTGGTGCCGTGATGCACGAGCACTACACTGCCCGTACCCGCCACGGCAAAGGCACCCAGTAACAGGGCGGAGCGGATGATCTGAGAATATTTCAACCTAGGTTCAATCTCATGGCCCATCCAATCCCTGTCCGTATACCCGTGGCTTGGTGTAATAATCTATGGCCGGTACGGCCAGATTCATTAACAACACCGAAAAGGCCACGCCATCGGGATAGCCGCCCCAGGTACGTATGATAAACACCAGGCAGCCTATTCCGGCACCATAGATCAGCCGTCCTTTGGGCGTCGTACTGGCGGTCACCGGATCCGTCGCGATAAAGAAAGCGCCCAGCAGGGCGCCACCACTGAACATATGAAATGCGGGGAAGGGATGGGTATCGGGGTCGGCTAGATAAAACAAGGTGGCGATTGCGATCAGACCGCCTAGCATACCCATGGGGATCTGCCAGCCGATGACCCTTTTATAGATCAGCCAGCCGCCACCGAGCAGATACCAGTTGCCAATCCATTCCCAGCCCCGCCCACCGAAGTCTCCCCACAGTGGACTTTCACCGATCTCCTCTATAGTAAGATTCAATCCAAGTTGGGTGCGCATGGTATCCAAGGGTGTCGCCATGGTCACGGCATCCCAGCTCAGGTTATGAGGCAGTTGACCGGTAAAGATAATGGATGCCGATTGGAATAGATTGAAATTTATCTCAGTCAGCATTTCTGGAGGTGTCCACAGTGTCATCTGCACGGGAAAGGAGACAATGAGCACGACATAACCGATCATGGCCGGATTGAAAGGATTGAAACCCAAACCGCCGTACAGGTGTTTGGCAATTATAATGGCGAATAGGATGCCGACCATGGTCAGCCACCAGGGAGTCAATGGGGGCAGGGCCAGGGCCAGCAACCAGCCGGTCACTATGGCGCTATAGTCCCCTAAAAAACGCCTTAAGGGGCGTTTTCGAATGAGCAGCATGCCTGCTTCAGCACCCACAGCAGCCGTCACCGCAATTAACATATTGATCAATATCCCCCAGCCGAAATACCAGATCATCGCCAGGCTGCCGGGGATCAGCGCATAAATAACCTGCAGCATGACCTGAGAGACACTGTTGTAAGAGACAAAATGGGGAGGGGGGGGTGTTTTGAATTGCATGATCTAATGCCGGGCGGGAATTGCAGGCCAGCCGATGACGTCATGGTCGTATAGGCATATACTCATGACGGATGGGTTTTCGGGTGCAGCGAGTGCGTCGTAGTATCGCAGAGCAAGGCAGAACACATCAGGGGGGCCGATCATTCTGCTTTACGCTTTAATCCGCGGTTGAAGGGGCTTGACATGTGTCCTGAAAATTCATTTGTCATGGGTATTACTATGGATGCTGTTCCTTGTATTTTACTGGACTTATCTCATCCGCGGTTTGTCCCTGCTGCGTCACATTCGTATCTGTTGTGGTTTTCGGTTGTTTTGTTGTTAGGGATGCCTTTTTCTTCCGGGCACGTTCCAGCGCGGCCTGGATAGCCTGGTTGGAGTTTTTACCTGCTTTGTCTGCACCACCCAACATAGCCTTTTTTCGCGCCAGTCTTCTATCGCGTTCGCGTTTTTCCTTTGCCAGGCGTTGTTGGCGATATTCGTGTCGGCGTCTGGCGAGTTCCGCCGCTTCCTTTTGGCGTTCCAGGAGCGCTATCTCGTTCTTGGCAAAGCGATAATATTGCACCAGTGGGATATTGCTGGGACACACATAGGCGCAGCAACCGCATTCTATGCAATCGAACAGGTTATATTCCTTGGTCTTGTCGAAATCCCGGGCCTTCGAGTAGTAATAGAGTTCCTGCGGCAATAGCATTGCGGGGCATACGCGAATGCATTCCCCACAGCGGATACAAGGCATGGCCGGGGCGGGGGTTCCTACGTCAGACGGGGAAGCCGCTAGCAGGCAATTGGTAGATTTGATGACTGGTGCCTGGTCACTGCTCAGTGCAAATCCCATCATTGGTCCGCCCATGATGAGCCTGCTGACCTTTTCTGTGTACCCCCCGCAGGCCTTGATGACATCGGCGATCGGGGTGCCAAGTAAGACCTCCAGATTCCAGGGGTGCTTGATACCCTGACCGGTGACCGTAACGATACGCGAGATCATCGGTTCCCCAAAAGCTACGGCGCGGTACACGGCGGCTGCCGTTCCGACATTGTGACAGATAATGCCGATGTCTGCCGGGATGCCCCCGCTTGGAACCTCCTTGCCCAACAATGTGGTGATCAACTGGCGTTCGCCACCGGCCGGATAGATCGCCGGCACGCTGATGATCCTGATGCCATCCTCTTCGTTACCCCCCAGTTCATTGCACATGGCCTTGTAGGCATGGGGCATGTCTTCTTCGATAGCGAGGATGCATCGCGGGATTTGCAGCGCGCGGCAAATAATCCTAATTCCCTCGAGAATGGCTTTTGGGCGCTCGCGCATCAGCAAATCGTCGCAGGTGATATAGGGTTCACATTCCACACCGTTGATGATGAGCGTCTCAATAGGACGTTTCAGCTCGGGTGTGAGCTTCACCGCGGCTGGAAAGGCCGCTCCACCGAGCCCAACGATGCCGCAGTCCCTCACCCGAATACGCAGGCTGGCTGGATCCAGTTTAAGATAATCCTCGATGGGTTGCGGTCGGTCTTCGAACCACTGGTCGCGGCCGTCGGTCTCGATGACCACGCTCATTGCTCGCAACCCCGAAGGATGAGGCAGGGGTTGCTTCGAGACTTCGATGACCATGCCTGAGGTCGAGGCGTGTACCGGGGCGCTGATGTAACCCACGGCACGAGCCACCGGCTGGCCTTTGTAGACGTAATCGCCAGGTTTGACCAGGGCCTTTGCGGAATCGCCGATGTGTTGCTTTAACGGCAGGATGATTGTTTTAGGGATGGCATGACGCCAGATGGGGGATTTTGTTGATTGCGCCTTGTTGGGTTGCAGCCGCAGGCCACCGGGAAATGACCAAAGCTTTGGGGGGGATTTATGCATGATGGCGCAGAGAATCTTTTACGGTCGATTCCGTTTGTTCAGGAAAGAACCATCTCCAATTGCCAACGGTCTGCGGTAGCGCCATCATCTTGATGCAATCCACCGGGCACGGGGGAATGCAAAGTTCGCAACCCGTACATTCGGTCGCGATAACGGTGTGCATCTGTTTTGCGGCCCCCAGAATGGCATCCACCGGGCATGCCTGGATGCAAAGGGTGCAACCGATGCACAGATCTTCAACGATAAGTGCGACCCGTTGCTCTTTATGTTCACCGTGTTCTTCATTCAGGGTCTTCGGCTCACGGTCCAAGAGATCAGCCAGCGCTTGTATCGTGGTCATCCCACCCGGTGGGCACTGGTTTATGTCCGCCTTTCCCG
The DNA here is from genome assembly GCA_039714615.1 of Pseudomonadota bacterium. GTDB lineage: Bacteria > Pseudomonadota > Gammaproteobacteria > JAAEPA01 > JAAEPA01 > JAAEPA01. The sequence goes on from JBDLIZ010000044.1 coordinate 11,428, forward strand.
CGGCAATCGCTTCGGCGTAAGGATGACAGCCCGCGAACCCGCATTGACCACATTGCGTCTGCGGCAACAAAGCATCGATCTGCTCGGCCAGGGGATCACCTTCGACTTTAAACCGAATGGCCGCGTATCCTAGCAGGAAGCCAAGAATCGTTGCCAGGAGACCGATAGAAAGAATGGCGCTAATCATGGAATCGAACGAACGATTATCGGGAGGACTGCGCCAATATCAATAGGTTTGAAGCTGAACATTTTTGTCCAAAGGAAGTCTACAGTTTTACCAGTCCGGAAAAGCCCATGAAGGCCAGCGACATCAGCCCAGCGGTAATCATGGCAATGGCGTTGCCTTTGAAGGGCTCGGGGACATCGGCCAATGCCAACCGTTCGCGCATCGCTGAGAACAGGATCAATACTACTGAAAAACCAACTGCCGCGCCGAATCCATAGAGGGTTGATTCTATGAAATTATGGGATTCCTGGATATTTAACAACGCCACACCCAAGACCGCGCAATTGGTTGTAATGAGCGGCAAGAAGATGCCCAGTACGTTGTAGAGCAGTGGACTGGTTTTGTGTACCACCATCTCTGTGAATTGTACCACCGCGGCGATGACCAGGATAAAGGCGATGGTTCGCAGGTACTCGATACCCAGCGGTTCCAATAGGTATTCGTTAACCAGATAACTGGTGACGGAGGAGAGGGTGAGTACGAAGGTCGTGGCCAGGGCCATGCCGGTCGCGGTCTCGAGTTTTCTGGATACGCCCATGAACGGGCAAAGCCCGAGGAACTTTACCAGGACAAAGTTGTTGACCAGTACGGTACTGACCAGGATGAGCGCGTATTCAGCCATGGTATCTACAGGGGTGACAAGGGCCGGGGTATACTCGTGAAGAGTATAGTTATAAAATATTTAACCTAGATCCTGCAAGTAATCGTGCTTACAGAGTGCAAGATATTGATTCGTAGAGTGAATTTGAGACCGAGTGAATCCTTGATGTGATTCCCGAGGGAATAAATATCGCTTTACGGATCAAGAGCTTGTGCTAAGTGAGTGTGATTACTTGCAGGATCTAGGTTTAAGTATGAGAACTCAAGGGAGGGAGTGCAACCCCACGATGGGAGGGGGTAAGGTCCAATACGAGTTTTTCGTCGCCTGGCCCTATACGATAGAATCGAGACGTTTGGAAGAGAGTCTGAAACGGATCAGGCATCGAGATCAGGAATCAATAGACTCCTCAGTTTGGTGATCATGTCCTTTATGAACAGTTTGCGTTTTTTTAGGCGTCGAAGCAAAAGCTGATCTATATGAGGTTGCCGGCTCATCGCGGTGATGACCTGGTCCAGATCACGATGCTCGGTACGCAACTCAGTAATTCGTTGTACTATCGAATTTTCCTCTTCTTTGACCATCTGAACCGACCTTTTCCAAGCAGTAGACTGACAAGCCAGTCTTTTGAAGTCAGAACCTCTCCTAGGAGCCTGTCGAAGAGTATATACCCATCCGTCATGGGCATAGCGGTGATGCGCTGCCCTTTTTACAAAATATTTACTGCGCAAGGGGGGCTGGATCAATCGCTAAGCCGGGGAATGGCAACCAATATTGTAGTCACACTAAATATATTATTTTTAGTATTATTACTGGGGAAATTTTTCATCGCTTTCAAGGCCGGTGTCCGCTACAATTCGCTGCCCCGTAAAGGTGTCCCGTTCACATTTATGACGTTTAAACCATGAATAAAACAGTTCTTGAGCCCGTAAGAAAGCACCTGTCAACCCGAATTATCGGTCAGCAAGACCTTATTGACACCATCCTGATCTGCTTACTGAGTGAGGGACATGTTCTGGTAGAGGGGGTGCCGGGGCTGGCCAAGACCACGACCATAAAGAGTCTGGCCGAGGCTATTCAAGGGGACTACCACCGAATCCAATTTACCCCGGATCTGCTGCCAGCTGATCTTATCGGAACAGATATCTATCGCCATGAAAAAGGTGAGTTTGAGTTCCGCGCAGGCCCCATATTCCATAATATTCTGCTCGCGGATGAGGTCAATCGGGCGCCGGCAAAGGTCCAATCGGCGCTGCTTGAGGCCATGGGCGAATATCAGGTTACGGTAGGACAGAAGACCTATCCGCTACCCCAGCTCTTTATGGTGCTGGCGACTCAGAACCCCATCGAACAGGAAGGTACCTATCACCTGCCGGAGGCCCAGCTCGATCGATTTCTGATGCACGCTTGGGTGGATTATCCAAATCGAGATGAGGAGCTTGCTATTTTGCAACTCGATAGTGAGTATCAGCTTCATTCGCCTCCCGCGCCGGAGTCTTTGCTTTCACAAGAGGATCTGTTTGCCGCTCGCCGGGAAGTGGCCAAGGTGTATATGGATTCTAAACTGAATCATTATATCGTCGATCTCGTTCAGGCAAGCAGAACGCCTAAGGTCTATGACGAGAGTCTGGCACGATGGTGCCGCTTCGGCGCCTCACCCCGGGCAAGTATTGCTCTCGGGCGTTGTGCCCGCGCCCGTGCCTGGCTGGACGGTGACGAATATGTCGCCCCACATCATATCCAGGCCGTAGCCCTCGGAATCCTTCGCCATCGAATTCTATTGACCTTCGAAGGGGAGGCCGAGGGCGTCACCACGGATGAATTCGTCAAGCGCCTGTTGGAGGTGGTGGCGATTCCATGAAACCTCTATTTTACCTGGTTCCTGTAAGCACGATGACCCGCAGGAACTAGGTTATAGTTGATAGCAGCACACAATTTTTCGGTTTTACGCCTGACATAACCCTATGGCATTATATCCTCGAATCGACGATTTACTCGAATTGCGGCACCAGGCCCGAACCTTGGGATTGGCCTCTCACCATCTGGTCAATTCGGCGTTCAGCGGTCTGTATGTCTCAGTGTTTCGCGGCTCAGGACTGGATTTCGAGGAGGTCAGAGAGTATCGAGAAGGCGACGATATACGTAATATGGAATGGCATGTCACCGCGCGTACCAATGTACCCCACCTCAAGGTGTTTCGGGAGGAACGTGAGCGCAGCGTGATGCTCTGTGTCGATAATTCTCCCCATATGAGTTTCGGCACTCGCGGTACCTTTAAATCTATCCAGGCGGCAAGGGCGGCAGCGCTTATCGGTTGGGCGGCCCATACCCATCATGATCGGGTCGGCGGGCTGTTGTTCGGTAACCCCGACGTAAGGATGAGTTTTTTCCGGCCCTATCGGGGAAGACGGGCCTTGTGGCGTTTGCTGCGGGCGCTTTCGCTGCCGGTAAGGCAGGGACGTTGTGTAGGGGACCCGCTACAGGATGCCTTGCAGAGGTTGAACCGAGGTATTCCTACCGGGAGTTTGATTTTTATCATTGGTTCTTTCGATCGGGAAATCGCTAGCCTGGAGTATACTTTTGGTCATTTGCGACAGCGTCATTCCATTGTCCTGTTGCCGGTGGATGATCCGACGGACAGGGAGATACCCGCCATAGGCAGTGTGGCGTTCACCGGACCGGATGGAAGCATTACGGAAATCGACACCGATGATGAGCAGGCCCAGCAGGCCTACCGAAGTGCCTGGGAGGAAAGGCGTAGCCAATTACGTAAGATGGCCAATCGATTAGGTATGACGCTTATCACTTTGCGCACTGCAGAGGATGTCCATCGTAGCTTGATGATCGGGCTACAACGCCGTGCAAAGTACAGATACTGAGATGATGGAAGTGCCTTATCAATACCTGAGGGATATACGGGGCTTGGATCCCATCGGATGGTGGCCTCCGGCACCGGGGTGGTGGTTGGTTAGCATGTTGGCGGTTTTGTTGCTGTTGACTGCAATCTGGCTGTGGCAAGAACGACGCCGTTTCGGCGGGGGGTGGCGCCAAGATGCAATTCAGCGTCTGAAGGTGCTTAGGTATCGCTCCACCATTGAGGATCCCAAAGATGTTGGGGATGAATTGTCCGAGCTGTTGCGCCGCATCGCCATTGCCCGGCGCGGACGCCGAGCCTGCGCGGGCCTCTCGGGTGAGACCTGGTTGCAATGGTTGAGTCGTGAAGATCCCACTGGGTTCAATTGGCGGACCCGTGGGCGGGTACTGCTTACCTTGCCTTATGCGCCGCCCCAATCCGAGACTAACCGTGATGAACTCAAGGGTCTTATCGAGGCAGCCCTGAGATGGGTTATTGCAACTGCCAAGGCTGACACCATGCACCCTGACCAATCGTGATGCAAGGCACTTCTGAAAACCCATCCGTCATGGGTATAAACCATGTTTGATTTTTACTGGCCATGGGCTGCGCTGCTGTTATTGGCGCCGCTACTGTTAAGACTGGTTTGGCCTCGCCTGCAAGGCAATCGGCGTGTTTACGACGAGGGTCAGCAAGTCACCCTCATGCATCCTTCACTCGATCGCTTGACCGAGGCATTCGGTACCTTGCAGGCCACCCAACCGGCGAGCAGTCGCCGGTATTCGATATTGTTGAGCATTTTATGGTTAGCCCTGGTTCTGGCCATGATGCGGCCGCAGTGGCTGGAGCCTTATTCAGAGGCCAAGGTTGAGGGTTACGATCTGATGCTCGCGGTGGATGCCTCGCGATCGATGGCGGCACTGGATTTTTCGGTCAACGGCCGGGAGGTTACCCGGATGTCCGTTATCAAAGGGGTGGTGGGGCGCTTCATTACGGCGCGTGACGGCGATCGGGTGGGTTTGGTGGTGTTTGGTGACTATGCCTACATGCTGTCTCCATTGACCCTAGACGTCCATGCGGTACGCGCCCTTCTGGAGGGTGTTGTGCCGGGCCTGGTAGGCAGCGCAACGGCCATCGGTGATGCCATCGGGCTAGCGGTTAAAAAATTACGTGAGCGACCGGAGGGGTCCCGCGTGCTGGTGTTAGTCACCGATGGTGAAAATACCGCAGGTAGCCTACCGCCACTGGCTGCCGTTCAGCTGGCCGTCAGCCAGGGTATTCGTATCTATACCATCGGGGTGGGCAGCAAGGGACTCGTTCCCTTCGTCGAAGATAACAGGCGGACGATGGTAAGCATGGAAATAGATGAAGAATTGCTGCGAAATGTAGCCAGTCTCACCGATGGCGCTTATTTCCGGGCCACCGATGCGGATGCCCTGCAACAGATCTATCAGCAGATAGACGGCCTTGAGAAGACCGAAGCCGAGGCCCGCAGCGTGATGATTCCTAAACCACTTTACCGTTGGCCTCTGGGTTTGGCCATGATTGCAGTTCTGCTGTTAGGTCTTTTCCCCGAGGGCGATCGCCGTTTTCTACGTCATTCGAACAATTATGCCTGAGACGAGCGCTGTCTTACACTTTGCATCCCCGCATTGGTTGTGGGCCCTGCTGCTCCTTGTTCCGGTGGCTGTTTGGTTGATGAAGACAGTGCGCAAATCAGGGAATACGAGAATCAAGGATTACGCCGATGCCCATCTTCTGCCTCATCTTTTGGGTACTCAGGAACGGGAGACGCGCGGCAAAGTGCGTCATTTCATCTTTTTGACATTATTGTGGGTGCCCTTGGTTTTGGCAATGGCGGGGCCACGCTGGGACTACAAAGAGGTTCAATTATTCAGTTCCCAAAACAGTTTGGTGGTGATTCTCGACATTTCGCGCTCCATGCGGGTTGCCGATGTCCAACCTTCCAGATTTTCCCGAGCACGCCAGGAGCTGGAGGACCTCTTGCATCAGGCACAAAGCCTTCGCATCGGTCTGATCGCCTTCGCATCGGTGGCGCACGTGATCTCTCCCGTGACCGAGGACCTCAGCAGTATTCGTCGGATCTTGCCCGCCCTGTCTACGGATCTGGTTCGTCTGCAAGGCAGCCGGCTCGCCACCGCCCTGGAACGTGCTGCTCAGCTCATCAAGGGGCAATCGAAAGAGGGTGGTCGCGCCCTGTTGATTATCTCCGATGGAGATTTCTCAGAACCCGGATTGGAGGATCGAATCAAGGCCTTCTCAGAGCAAGGCATCCGGGTGCATGTGTTGGGTATCGGGACCCCAGCGGGTGGCTGGGTCCCTGAGCCGGATAAACCTAATCGAGCTCAAGTCCCCTGGAAACCCGTGTTATCTCGGCTTGACGAATCACAGTTGAACCGCCTTGCTAATGCAGGTCGGGGCCTCTATCAAACGG
>JBDLIZ010000045.1:0-17549 GCA_039714615.1 Pseudomonadota bacterium
CATTAAAGTAACCCAGAAGTATCCTGCAAAACTCAATGAATCTACCCTCAAGGAGGTTCACAAACTGGTCTACGATCAGTGGTTGGATGCGCGGGCACAAGAGCATCGGCTTGAGGTGCTATAAGGAGAAGAACGCGGTCGAAATAAGTTGACCAACCGGTTTGCCTTATCGCCCACATTCAGCATTGCGGCAATAGTTACATAGTCTTCTGAGCTATGTGACTGTTATCGCGCCTTGAATACGAACGCTCATTCGGTGTCAGTTGGCCAGTTTATTTCGTGCGCAATCCTAATGCTGGCAGGACTAACTTACGTTCAAACCTGGAGTCTTCTCGTTGACTACCGAATCCCTTGTTGATTTTCTCTCCAAAGTGGAATTCTTTTCTGCCTTTAGCCCCGTCGAAGTGGAAGCGATGGCGAAAGCGGCAGAGGTCAAACACTATCAATTTGCAGATCCAATCTTCAATGCCGGAGATGTGGCCGATGGTTTGTGCGTGATAAAAACTGGAACGGTCAGATTATTTACCGAAGAGGGTGGTAAAGAGATCAGCATGGGGGTGCGCAAACAAGGCGAAGTGTTTGCCGAGTTAGCGGCTTTGCGCGTTCACCGGCACGAGTCTTCGGTGCGCTCTTCGGCTAAAACGCAGTTGCTGGTCATCCCCAGCGAGGCGATTTCGCGGGCCCTGTCTCAGAATGCTGATGCCCAGAGATTCGTTACCAGTTATGTCGCCATCAATACCGCAGGCGGTTTTGTGACCCGTTTGTTTGATCTGCGTCGTAAGGTAGATTCAAAGGAACTCGAGGACGTCATTCGCAGTGTCGGTATAAAGCGGGTTAAAGCTGGGCAAACCATCCTTGAGCAAGGAAGTGTCGAGGATCGAAGGCTGTACGTCGTGCGTCAGGGAGAGGTCAAGATTGCCTATAAAGAGGGGAAGGAAGAATATCCCATAGCGACCTTGGGGCGAGGTGAGGTGTTTGGAGAGAAGGCTTGTCTATTGCGTCAGGAACAGTTTGCCTGCGCAATTGCTCAGACCGATGTCGTGCTATTGGTGCTTCCTGAACAGACGATCAATTTCATTCTGCAACGCAATCCAAAACTCAAGCAAGTGCTTGAGGATCGTATTCAATTTACCGACCGAGAGTTGCAGCGCCAGAAAAAACTGGCTGAGCGCAGAAGAAGGCCCATTCTCCTTGATTTGCGTTCCAAGCCTGGGCTTGGGGAGCAGGTTATTAAACGCTTTCCCCTGGTCGAGCAGGCCGAGGAAATGGATTGTGGGGCGGCCTGTCTGGCGATGATCTGCAAGCATTATGGTATCCCAATGACTTTGGGTAAACTCCGAGAGATGGCCAATGTTACTACTGAAGGGGCTACCCTGGAAAGTTTGGCTAAGGTGGGTGAATCACTAGGTTTTAGCGCGCGGGGGGTCAAGTGCACCTACCGCTCCATGCTGGGATTTGATCTGCCGTTCATAGCGCACTGGGAAGGATATCATTACATCATCGTCTACGGTGTCTCGAAGAACAATGTCTGGGTTGCTGATCCAGCCCGTGGTTTCCTGAAGATGGGGGTGGATGAATTTGAGAAAGGCTGGACCGGAACCTGTCTGTTGTTTGCACCCGGAACCGAGCTGGTGCAGCTCGCCGCTACCCGTTCACCCTGGGTGCGCTTTGTAAGCTATCTAAAACCCCATAAGAAAATACTCATGCATCTGGTGGTTGCTACATTAGTGATCGAGGTGCTAGGCATAGCCCCCCCGGTGATCGTGCAAAATATCCTGGACACTGTCGTTGTGCACCAGAACTTCAGTCTATTGAATCTACTGATCGTTGGATTGGTCCTGACCCACCTCTTTACCCAGCTGACGACACTGCTGCGTACCTTACTTTCGAATTTCATGGTGCGTAATCTGGACTTCACAATGATGTCGCAGTTTTTCAAGCACGCACTTTCTTTGCCCATGTCCTTTTTCGCTACTCGCAGGACGGGTGACGTTTTTGCCCGTTTCCAGGAAAACGCCACCATCCGGGCCTTTCTGACTGAATCCACGATAAGTACACTGCTAAATATATTGATGGTGTTTCTCTATTTTATCGTGTTGTTTATGTATAACGTCAAGATGACGCTACTGCTGATTGCCTTAATCGTCCCTATTGCAGTATTGACCGTCGCCATTACCCCGCGGATCAAAACCTATGCCCGCCGTGAATTCGAGACCTCTACCGATGCGGAGTCGGTGTTGATGGAGACCATCAGCGGTGCGGAAACCGTCAAGGCGATGGGCATCGAGCGATCCATGCGCCTTAAATGGGAAAAGAAATACGCCACTGCACTTGATGTGCAATATCGTTCCCAGAGGTTCGAGGCCTTGGTGGGTTTTGTCAGTCAAATGTTCAATTCCGCAACCAGCATCGTCATCTTGTGGGTCGGTGCCAACCTGGTGTTGACCCAGGAGTTGAGTATCGGGCAGCTCATCGCTTTTAATATGCTCATGGGCAGTGTGATGTCACCGCTAATGAGCCTAATCGGTCTCTGGGATGAGTTGCACGAGGCCGGGGTGTCGATGGAGCGCCTGGGTGATGTGCTGGATATGGACCCTGAACAAAAGCCTTCCGAATTGCAGTCTCAGGTTGCCTTGCCGGATCTCCGGGGTGACATTCAGTTCGAAAATGTCTATTTCCGTTACGGAGGTAAAGAAACCTCGTATGTATTGGAAAACATCAGTTTCAGTATCAAGGCCGGACAGGTCGTGGCCATCGTCGGGCAAAGCGGCTCAGGAAAGACGACCCTGGCCAAGCTCATCGTTGGTTTCAATCCGCCCACGGAGGGCAAGATTCTGGTCGATGGCTACGATCTTAATCAGATCAATAAGGAGTATTACCGGACCCAGATCGGCTATGTGCTGCAAAGCAATCTACTGTTTTCCGGTAGCATCGCGGAGAATATCGCCCTGGGGGACGAGAATGCGGATCGGCGTCGGGTCATCGAGGTGGCTAAGCTTGCAGATGCGCACGGATTTATAAGCAACACACCGCTAGGTTACGAGCAGGTCGTGGGCGAGCGCGGGATGGGCCTGTCAGGTGGACAGATGCAACGTTTATGTATCGCCCGTGCCCTCTATCACGATCCGCGGCTGCTGATCTTCGATGAGGCCACATCGGCCCTGGATACGCAGTCGGAAAGCAATATCCTCAGCAATATGCGAGAAATCCTCAAAGGACGCACCGCCGTTGTGATCGCCCATAGACTCAGCACCGTCATGACGGCCGATAAGATTCTGGTGCTATACGAGGGTAATATTACCGAGGAAGGAACCCATCAGGAGCTGGTGGACAAGAGAGGCATGTATTATCAGCTGGTGCATAAACAGATTGCGGGGGCACAGTGAGGCGATTTGAACTGAAAAAATCATCGGCCAGCTCCTATGCCGGGCTGATTGAGAAGATCGAGGTGCTTCGTTCGACCTTGCGTCTGGCCCCCAGACTGGAGCGCCCGGAGATCCAGAAACTGCTCAAACAATGCAATGTATTGCGCGATGAGGTTATGCTGCTCTCGCGTAAGGAGCGGATGCTTAGAGGGATGGCGGCGGGTGAGGGTCAGAATGATACCGCAGAGCGCACCAAGGCTCTACCCAAGCGGATCTCGGCGAGCCAACGGCGTCAAGCCCTGATTGATCGCAGTTTCGTCTTCGAAGGGGTGTTCGGCGAAAGCCACAAGCTCATGGAATCGCTGGAGATAGCAGAGCGGGTGGCGCCGACTGATTTGCCGGTATTGATCGACGGGGAGAGCGGTACGGGTAAGGAGCTGATGGCCAAGGTGATCCATGCCAACGGCAGCCGAGGCGATAAACCGCTGATCTCGATTAACTGTGGAGCCATACCAGAAAGTCTTTTGGAGTCCGAGCTCTTTGGCCATAAGAAGGGGGCCTTTACCGGGGCCTCAAGTGATCGCAAGGGAAAATTCGAGAGTGCGGACAAGGGCAGCATTTTTCTGGATGAGATAGGTGAGCTACCCTTGCAGGGGCAAGTAAAGCTGCTCAGGGTATTACAGTCTAATGAGATACAGCGCGTTGGCTCGGATATCGCTATTTTGGTGGATACGCGTATTATTGCGGCGACCAACCGTAACTTGCTGGACATGGTTCGCGAGGGCAGGTTCCGGGAAGACCTGTTTTACCGCCTCAGTATCATCCATGTGACCCTGCCCGCTCTGCGGGAGCGCCGGGACGAGATCCCCTTGTTGGTAGACTTCTTCTCTGACGAGGCGGCCGAAAAACTGCAGCGTCGTCCGTTGAGAATGACACCAAGATTGCACACTTTTTTGCTGAACTATGATTACCCTGGCAACATTCGGGAATTACGTAATATCATCTTTCGTATGTCCTGCCTTGCCGATGACATGGCTGATTTGCCGCACCTGCCCGAAACTATCCGCCCGGTTACTGATGCTCAGGCAGGACGTTCCAAGTCTAAACTAACCCTCGTAGCGGCTAAGAAGGCCGCCAGCGATCAGGCAGAAAAATTCTTTCTAGAACAGGCCCTGCACGAGGTCAGTGGCAAGGTCACAGAGGCCGCCCGGCGGATGGACATGAACCGCTCTTACCTGCAAACCCTGCTGAAGAAGCACGGCATACGTTCAAAGGCCTTCAAAGGGAAAACGGCGTCTTGAACTAAGAAAATTCAAGTAATTTAAAATGCCATGCAAGTCTTTTGTGATTGGACTGTATGCAGCTTTGCTATCGTAGCAATATAAGATATCTCTTTTTCGCAGAAAATAGCGATTCATGCGCCAAGGCGCGCTATATTTCCATTGAAGAATTTTAGTCTGCGACAATTAGGGCCTGGGCTTCAAAGTTACTTAAATTGGGCTCTTATTTCCCGAGGTCAAGGGATTGACGATAGTTGTCGTGGGCAGCAGGGGGTCGTCTACGCGTACTACTACGATGCTAATGTTGTCTCGGGCGCCGTGGTTTAGTGCGGAATCCAAGAGATTATTACAGATCTGTTGGTAGTTACCTCTCGCCAATTCTGTTGCGATTTCGTCGTCGCCGACCTCATTGGTCAGGCCGTCGCTACATAGCAGATAGACGTCGCCATCACGGGCTTGTTCTATTTTAGAATCCAGTTGCAGCTTATTCGTGGCGCCTATGGCGCGGGTAATGGCGTTGCTCCCAGGATAGTTCTTGGCCTGGCGGCGATTGAGCAATCCTTGGGTAACAAGCTCTTCGACATGGCTATGATCCCGGCTTAGTTGTGAGAGGATACCGTCCCGGGAGAGATATAGGCGACTGTCGCCCGCCCATATGCAGGCGTAGCGATTCTCGTGGGCCAGTAGTGTTACCACCGTACTGCCGATGACCGTTTCATGGCGTTGGGCCGCTTCATTGATTAACTGCTGGTTGACCGTTTGTAAGCAGTTACTGACTTCGTCGATATACTCTTCTAGGTCTTTAGGGGCTGGGACCTCTTTCAATGCGTCAACGATCATGCGGCTGGCAACATCGCCCACAGCATGGCCCCCCATACCATCGGCGACGACCCATAATTTGCGTTCTGATAGATCTAAGTACGCATCTTCATTGTGCCTGCGTACCTTGCCTACATGTGAGGCAGAGGCGGAAGACCAGTGGAGGGTGCTTGTGTCCTTCATAGGTTTAGGGGTCGATTTTTAATAGAGGACTCAATGTATCGGTATTTACCTAAAATGTCACATGGTTAAGGCCCTGTGAACGATATTGCTTCGATCTCCTTGGGAATCGGTCAACGGTAATATTGGATCATTAGGGATGGCTCATCAATGTTTTTTTACTTGGATCCTGCGCGTGATCGTACTTACAGAGTGTAAGACATTGATTCGTAGAGCGAATTCGAGACCGAGGGGAGGAGTGGCACGGGGAGGTGCCGTTAACGGACCTAAGGATGGAATCCTTATTGTGATTCCCGAGGGGACAAATATCACTATATGGATCAAGAGCTTGTGCTATGTGAGTGCGATCACTTGTAGTGATTTAGGTGACAGGATATCCTCAAAATCCTCGATGGCCCATGACTCCGGGGCAGCCGGCAACTCTAAATCGTCGATCAACTCCATCTCGATGGTCCTGGACTCTAAGTCGATGTGCTGGGGATGCTCTAACATGGCGTTGCCTCCTGAATTGAGGTTGATTCCGTTTGTGGTTATCAGAAGACTTTGCACTTTGTGCGCCAGTTTGGCTGTTCTATAAAATCTGTTTGTAACTATATGAAAGTAATGTAATAAAAGTTTTAATTTTTTTATTAGCTAGATTGCGATAGGAAATCAGCTTGAAATATAGTTCAAAATAAGACCACAAAATCAGTAGAAAGGTTTGTTAAAAACTAGCAATTACGAGTCCTCATTTGTTTCTTCTCGCCCAATGTTGGTGGCCATGCGGGGTCATTTATCGATTGGACGTAGGGTTGTTTTATCGTCCTCCTCATTGGCGGGATTCGCTGCTGCGCGGCCGGCCGGTTTAAACGATGCTGATGGGTGCTCAGCGTTGGCCACCCTTGGTCTTGTATCTTCTAGAGGGGGTTGGGCAGTGGCTTGTTCGGGCATAAGATCGGCAAGCTCCTCGGTATCTCCACGGCCATCTCCCAGGGGGGCTTCTGGTTCCTTTTTATTTAGTAAGGTAGGCTGTTCAGGGGCGGTTATATTGGTATGGTTTCTAGTCGGGACAAATGGATCTGAATCAGACCCGGGCCGAACCGGAAATTCTTCGGTCCCGCTCCTTGCGGGTAGGGTATTTTCAGCATGGGTGGCGTTGGCTGCCATGGTCTTTGCCGAGGGCATTGTTCGGAGGGTCGGTATAAGGCGTCTTTTGCCTTTAAATACAAACCAGAATCCTAGGCCGGTCAAGGTGAGCATCGCGAGTGCAATAAGCGACAAAATCAGTGTGTCTGATAGCCATTGCGTGGCATAGCGTCCGATCGTGGAAGTCAATGGAGAAGGTCTGAAATCTCCAATTTCAGATTCGGGGCTCAGGGGTTCCGGGCGCTGTTGTATCTCGTCAGCGGGGGGCTGGCCCTTTTTTTGGGTTTGGCTAGACAGATCGTGGTCTGGGATCCGGGGCTGATGATCGCTTGGATCGATATCGGCGATGACGGTGAGTTCGGGCGACAACGCTGTTGAAGAAGGGGCATTGGCTGGTGGAGCAGTCCGGTCTGCTTGAGCGCTCTGAACCATTCCTCCCGCGAGCATAAGGTGGATCTTGTCTAACGCCGGTTCTATTTCATCGGCGTTTGAGGCGCGAAAGTAGTCACCCCCCGTCCGACTTGCCAGTAGCTGTAGGCTTTGAATGTCAGCCTTGGCCCCAATGGCAACGCTGAAAAACCGAATATTGGCTTCGGCGGCCTCCTCGAGCAGGATTTCTCGTAACCATTTCTCAAAATTACGGTCACGGTCTTGGTCTCCGGTTTGGATGGTGGTGTCCGTGATCAGGATAATGTTCTTGTTCGTGCCTGGTCGTGCGTTTTTCCTCAGCTCATGGATGGATCGCTCAATACCAGCGGCGATATTAGAATGCTGACCGGAGGGTTTTATCGTCTTGAGTCGACCTATGAGTTCAGCAATGGTCTGTGGGGTGACAGTAGTGAATGGGGCAACCAAGGATACGTGTCCGGAAAAACTCAGGATGGTCACTCTAGTGGAGGCGGCAGTTCCTTGCAAAAAACCTGTTACCGCCTCAAGCATAGACGAATCCGGGTCGCTATGATTCATGGTCTCGGAATTGGCCAGCAATATTACGGTATCGTTTTCCGGCGCTGCGGCGGTGGCCAAGGGAGCACCAGGAAGGGATAGGCCGGTGATCAAAATAACAATGTAGCAAAATCTAATCATTTCTATGTCCTTTAGGTCTTGCATCGCATTCCTAAGGAATACGGACGATATATGTTGGTCTACGGGTGCCGAAGGTGCAGATGACCTGGGTTATGGCAAGTATTATCCTTGATAAGCGCATTTTCCTCTATGGAACGTCGTTCTTTGGGTGGATTGGAATGGGTGCATCGATGCTGCTGCTTGGCTGCGCTCTTTCTCCAGTGGAACGTATCGAGCAGGACGTCCGTGATTATGGCTTCACGCGCCAGGTAGTATTTGGCGATGGGTTTTCTCATGTCATCTATCGCAACAACGGGTCATCGCGATCTGGGCCATTGCACGTCTATCTGGAGGGTGATGGCTCGCCCTGGTTGCAGGGGCGTTTTATTGCTACCGATCCTACACCGCGCAATCCCGTGATGTTACATTTGATGGCGCTTGATTCGACTCCTAGCGTCTATCTGGGCCGGCCTTGCTACCATGGTTTGATGGATCAAGCGTCTTGTGTACCGCAATACTGGACTCATGGGCGCTACTCTATGCGGGTAGTACTCAGCATGGCCGCGGTTTTACGCCGAGCATTCGCCTCGGGCCAGTATACTGGTCTGATGTTTTTTGGCCACAGCGGCGGAGGGACTTTGGCCATGCTGCTCGCCGAGCGGTTTCCTCAGACACAGGTCGTAGTCACTTTGGCGGGTAATCTGGATCCAGATGCTTGGACGCAATATCACGACTACAGTCCATTGCGCAGCTCTTTAAATCCTTCCCGTAGAACATCGCTAGACCCGGCCATCTATCAACTCCACCTGGTCGGAGGCCGGGACGAAAATATCCCACCTAGATTGTCGCATGCTGCTGTTGCTCGGCAAAAAAAGGCCGAAATCAGGATTATTAATAATTTTAATCACGGTTGTTGTTGGCATAAACTGTGGTCAACGGTATTGCAAATGTTGACAGATCGTTGAGCTGTGTCCAAGATCTTTAACCTAGATCCTGCAAGTGATCGTGCTTGAAGAGTGTATGATATTGATTTGTAGAGCGAATTTGTGACCGAGTGCAATCCTTATTGTGATTGCCGAAGGGGCAAATATCGCTATACGGATCAAGAGCTTGCGCTATGTAAGTGCGATCACTTGCAGGATCTAGGTTTAAGCATATACCCATCCGTCAGGGGTAGAGTACTTAGATCGCTTCCTGATAAGCCAAATACAGTCGATAATGGAGATCCCCGGATATAAGATTGAATCGCTCATCGGGCAGGGGGGTATGGCCAAGGTCTATCTGGCGATACAGGAGTCCCTGCAGCGCAAAGTGGCGTTAAAGGTCATGGCCGAGTCCCTGGGAGGGGATGCTCAATTTTGCGAACGGTTTCTCAAGGAAGGACGGATTATCGCTCAGCTGAGCAGTCATCCCGATATCGTTACCATCTATGATATTGGTTACACCGGCTCGGTTTATTACATGGCCATGGAATATATCGAGGGGGCCGATCTCAAGCAGCGTATTCAACGCAAGACAGATCTCGATCAACCGTTAGCCATTGTTCGGCAGATTGCCAGTGCATTGGGTTATGCCCATTCCAAGGGTTTTGTACACCGCGATGTTAAGCCGGCGAATATCCTCTTCAATGAGGATGGGGCGGCCATGCTTACCGATTTTGGTATCGCCAAGGCCGTCAGTTCCAATACCCAACTGACCCAGGTCGGTTTTACGGTAGGAACGCCAGAATACATGAGCCCGGAACAGGCGATGGGTTTGGAGATCGATGCAAGATCCGATTTATACAGCCTAGGGATAGTGTTCTACGAGGTTTTAACAGGTCACAAACCTTTTACGGGAAAAGATCCCTTTTCCTTGGCCTATATGCATGTGAACAGTCCAGTGCCCAGATTGACGGAGGAATTGGGGTGTTATCAACCCCTGATCGATGGCCTATTGGCGAAGCAGCCTGAACAGCGTTTTGAAAGTGCGGCAAGGCTGATAGAGTGTATCGATGAAATAGGGCGGTCTCCAGGATCCGGCAATCATGGTCGAAATACTACTCTGTCCACCGATCGGGCCACTCGGCTGGCAACTCAGGTGACAGCCCCTGTCGGCGAGGTGACCGGGTCAGTAGTCTGGGGTCGTTCAAATAGGAGATGGGTCTGGGGGGGTGGGCTTGGTTTAATGGTGCTGTCGGTTATTGGCGTCCTGTATCTCACAAATATCAAGGGTAGTGTTACCGATGATGGGATATCAGTGGAAGAACCGCGGCAGTCAGAATCAAAACTACTCGATCCGCAGCTGCAACAAAGAATCGATAGTCTCCTCGAAGTGGCAGAGGTTCATATATTGGTCGGTCGTCTGACCCAACCCCCGGGAAGTAACGCCTATGAAGCCTATCACATGGTGCTCGAGATTGACCCTGAGAATTCGCATGCCTTGCAAGGACTGCGCGATATTGAACAACAAGTAGATCAGAACTCCGAATCAGAATTCTAATTGGGTTCATGATTGTTGTTGAAAATAAGAACAAAAAAACTATAAAGTACGTGTAATGCAAACCTTTCTGGCCTGAAGGTCGGACATGATCTTAATCTGTACTTCACCACGACGTAAGATTATGATAAAAATCATACACTAATAGTTCGGTTCAATAAGATAATGTCAGTTGGTACATTTTGTGTATCACCCTAATGGGAATGGAGTGCCAGGGATGGCTTTTTTTGAATTTTTAGGCAACTTTGGCGATCTAAGGAACGCGGGTGCGGTTTTCAGGGCTAAGTGAAAGGATAAAACGTCATGATACGAACGATTATTATTGCACTGCTGGTATTTTTCTCTGGATGTGCAAACGTTCCTGCGCCTGCGTCCAAGGCGGGGACTCAAGGTCCAAGCGCGGCGCAGCTGATGGTGGTTGACTGCCTGTTACCCGGACAGATTCGTAAACTCGGCCAGAATATGAGTTTTCTTGCGCCCCGTCGGGCGATCAAGACCAGTGCTGTGGATTGCGAGATTCGGGGCGGTGAGTATGTCGCCTTTGACCGAGCCAACTATGCGACGGCCTTAAAAATATGGTTACCACAGGCCAAGCAGGGAGATCCTGCGGCGCAAACCTATGTCGGGGAAATCTACGAAAAGGGGCTGGGCGTTGCCGCCGATTATGCCCTGGCCTTGCACTGGTATCGTCAGGCCGCTGAACAGGGATATTCCCGGGCTCAGATCAATCTGGGTTATCTCTATGAAGGGGGCTTAGGTGTGCCCCGGGATCCGGTAACTGCCATGAATTGGTATCGAAGGGCGTCCGGCCTCGACTCAGCAGAGCTGGAGTATGTCTCCGCGATGGAGTTTGCCAGACGAGAGTCCGCACAGAAGGAATCCGAACAGCTCAAGCAAGAAGTAAAGAGCCTCCATGCCCAGCTGGAGCAGACCAGGACTCGCCTTGAAAAACGCAAACTCACTCTGGCAAGGGCCGAGCGGGGTCTGCTGGATCTGCAACAGGAACTCGAATCGCACCAACGCAATATCGACACCCAACCACAATCGACTTCTGGAACGGATCTGCGCGCCCTCCAGATGGAGGTGCAATTAAAGCTGGCGCAGCGGTTGCAGGAAACTCAACAGGAACAGCAAAGGCTGATCACCAAACTGGCGAGCGAACAGCTTAAAAGTGGTGAGTTGGCTAAGCAACTGCGCCAGCACAAACAACAGATCGGAACGCGCAAGCAGGAGCTGGAATCTTCACACCGAGAACTCGAACAGGCGCGGCGCCAATTACAAGGTCTAGAGGCCAGTGCGGACAAGGGCCGTCATGCAGCCGAAATTCAGCGTCTGACAGGCAAAACCCAAAACCTGGTAGCCTTGGTGGCGACGCAACAAAAAGAGATTGCCGTCTTGGAGAGCGAACGGCATGATCAAGCACAACTGGCGCAGGAAAAGTTGGCGTTGGAACAGGACTTGGAAAGTCGTAACCAGGAAATTACCTCCCTGCAGACGGCTTTGGCGGAAGAAAAGGAACGTCTACAGTCCATGCAGACGATGCAGCGTCAGTTGGACGACTTGCAACAAGATCAGCAGCGACTGACGGCCAAGCTGTCAAATCAGCAGTTAGAGGCTCAGAGTCTGCGTAAAGAGTTAGACCAGACTAGAGGTCAACTCTCCCAGCGTAAAGATGATCTCAATAGTTCCAAGCTGGCATTGGAGCAAACGCTAACGGAACTTGAACAAGCCAAGCAAGTGGGCTCGGCGTCTCAAAAGAGCGACCAAGAGGTTGCAGCCCTACAGACAAAACAACGTGACTTGCAAGCCATGATCAAGACTCAGCAGCAAGAAATGGATTGGCTCGAACAAGAAATGAAGGCGCAACAACAGACCCTGGCCAAGCAGCTTCAAGTGGCTCAGCGCAGTGAGGAACAATTGACTCGGACCTTACAGCAACGCGACCAGGATATCAGCTCCTTAAGGCAGCAATTAGCGCTTGCCCAGCAACAATTGCAGCGAAGTACCTTGGCGCAGGGGCAGGTCCAGGAACTTGAACAGGAATTGCAGCGCAGGCAAGCGGAGATCGACCAACAGAAGCAGGCTATTGCCGGTCTGCAGAGAGATCTTTCTCAGCAAACGAGCCAGCTGGGTGGTGCTGATATTACCGCAGTGGTGGCCGCAACAACCGTGGGACCTTCCATAGAACTCATTGATCCTCCGCTGTCGGTCACGCGCGGGATTCCCAGTATTAATCTACGTTCGGCGCTTGCCCAGGTAGATATTATCGGTCGGGTCACGTCAGCACAGGAGCTGTATTCCTTTCGGGTCAATGATCGGGATCAAGTCATCGAGACCGGCGGTTTGTTTCGCGCCAAAATGAATGTGAAGACACCCAATACCCCCGTGAGTCTGGTGGCCATCGACAAGTATGGAAAGCGCGCCACGGTGGATTTCTTGATCGTACCCCGGTCAGGCAAGGACCAACCGCCGATGGAGCTCGCTCCGGTTGAAGGGGGTGCATCAGCTCGCAGTATCGATTTTGGAAACTACCATGCCCTGATCATCGGTAATAACAACTACCAGCATTTTACCAATCTCAGTACGGCAGTGAATGACGCCCGGGCGGTCGACCGGATACTGCGTGACAAGTATGGTTTCAAGACCAAGTTACTGATCGATGCCGACCGGTATGCGATGTTGTCTGCCTTGAATGAGCTGCGCGAACGGCTTACCGATGAGGATAACCTGCTGATCTACTATGCGGGTCACGGCGAACTGGATAATGTCAATCTGCGGGGTTATTGGTTGCCCGTCGATGCGGAGGCCGACAGTTCCACGAACTGGATTTCAAACGTGGCTATCACCGATATTCTCAATGTCATGTCGGCCAAACACGTTCTGGTGGTAGCGGATTCGTGCTATTCAGGCTCGATGACACGATCTTCTCTGGCCCGTCTGTCACCGGGAATGTCTGAGCAGGCGAGACAACGCTGGCTCAAGGTCATGACCAAGACCCGGGCCCGTGCTGCTTTAACCTCCGGAGGGGTCAAGCCCGTGCTGGATAGCGGTGCCGGTAGTGATCATTCTATATTTGCCCAGGCATTCTTGGATGTACTGCGTGAGAATGATGCCATTCTTGAGGGTTTCAGCCTCTATCGTGCGGTACAGCGTCGGGTAAAATTGTTAGCCGCTACCTTGCGCGTAGATCAAGATCCCCAGTACGCCCCGATTAAATATGCAGGCCATGAGGCGGGGGAATTCTTCTTGTTGCCCCGTGGCACCAAGGTGGGACGGTGGTCTCTCGAGCACGGACCTCGGTTACCTTTGGAGTTGGTATTTAACTTAAAGGTGGATCCTGCAAGTGATCGTACTTACAGAGCGCAATATATTGATTTGTAGAGAAAATTAGAAACTGAGTGGGGAAGTGGCACAGGGAGGTGCCGTTAACGGACCTAAGGATGAAATCTTTATTGTGATTCCTGAAGGAAAAAATATTGCTTAACGGATCAATAGGTTGTGCTAGGTGTGTGCGATCACTTGCAGGATCTAGGTGGTATACGGATTGAAAGTCTTATGACCCAAAATTAGCGGTTTTGGGGGGGGGGGCAATTGCGGAAGCCGGGCTAGGAATGACCCATGGGCTCATTCGCAAGTTGCTGCATGGTCTTCGCGATCTGCCTCTTGTCCATGGTGTCCAGCGGCAAGCTTGAGAGGGTTTCCACCCGGATCCGCAAGGCATCGAAACAGCGGCTGAACGAACGCCGCACCTGGTCGGCTGTGCCGGTGGTCGCCGCGGGATCAGGAAAGCTCCAATGTACACGCTGTGGTGCACCGGGAAAGTCGGGACAACGCTCGCCGGCGGCGTTGTCGCAAACGGTGATAACGAAATCCAAGGAAGGTGTCTGTTGTTCGGCAAACTCGAACCAGTTTTTGCTGCGGTAACTGTTGGGGTCGCAACCCAGTGCCTCGATCTGTTCCAGCGCGAACGGATTGACGCGTCCTACCGGATGGCTGCCGGCGCTGTAGGCCTGAAACCACTTACCGGCACAATTGAATAGGGCCTCGGCCATGACGCTGCGGGCTGAGTTTCCGGTGCATAACACTAGAACCCTGTACTTTGCAGAGACCGGGTGTTGGGCGGTCTGGATCGTGTTTAGATTTTGCGGCATGATGAACAAGTCAGAGGCTTTCATTTTCCAATACTCCTGCTGTGATATTTGTTTTTCGATGGTATCTATTACAAGCGGATTCTCAATTTGTTTCGGTCATCTAATCGCGAGAGCCAAAATCAGTTGATCATCATGAGGGTGACCGAATGTCTGATCCGTAGATTGAAACAGAGCATCACAGAAATCGCTGCTATTCAGTTGTGCGTTCTCTCGTGCAAATGCCTGTAATAGGTCCAGGCCGTGCGAGGGGTCACTGGTAGGGGGCCTTTCTATCAAACCATCGGTATACAGCAATAATCTGTCACCGGACTGCAGGGGCAGCGACCTGGGAGGGCATTCCAAAGCCGGTATCTCCGTGAATCCGAGCAGGGTAGTTTCCGGTTGTAGTAGCTTGCATTCGTCATGCGTGCTCGAATACCAGACTGCGGGTGGATGCGCGGCATTTACGTAATCAAGGCGCATGGCATCTAAGTCGATAAATGCGGTGAAGAATGTTGTATAGACACCAACATCTGCCAGTTTGGCGCGGAGAAAATGATTAAGGCCCGTCATCAACTTGCATGGATGGGAAACCCTTCGAGCATGAGCTAGAACGAACGTATTAACCCTCGCTGCATACAGGGCAGAGGCCACGCCATGACCAACGACGTCGCACATACAGATAGCGAGCCGGTCTTCCGTGAGCCAGAAGGCGCTACAGTAGTCGCCGCCGAGGGTTTGAATCGGGCGGTACCTGCTTGAGAGGTCGATATGTTCATTGAATATCGGATCGGGTAAAAAGCTGTAGTGAATCCTTGATGCTTTTTCCAGTTCGTCGTCGTACATCATGATTGCCAGTGCCTTGGGTTGGTACACTTCTTAGCGAGTTGTCCACTATACGGCAAAGGCGGCGTGCTATGCGCCCGAAAAACTCATTCGTCATGGGTATAGATGTCTGTCTCAGGATGGAATCCATACCATGCGAACCAGTAGGCGATGACCGTTGCCAGTTCCCTTCCGGTTTCGTCAACGGCCGTTGCTGTCTGATGTTCCGCATCAAAGCGAATCTCGATGTCCTTTCCCGCCACGCGATCGCGCACTGTCCCTGTGGTCTTGGACAACTCGGCGAAGGGGTAGGCTTTATGCCGGCCGCCGATCCCTAGACCAAGGACACGCTCCTTTGGATGGTAGCCCCGAGCGCGGAATTTCACGGGAAAAAACAGCTCGCGGCTGGTCTCGTAGCCTGCGTAGGGCGAGCGGTGATAGTCGCGAGTGAATCCTGTGTCTTGCGACAATACCAGGGTATCTGGATGGCGCTGTCGCCAATCCGACCAAGTAGTATGGCTCACTGGAATAGCCGCCAAGCGATGGCCCTTGTGCGTCCCGCTGATGGCCTGGGCCGCGATCTGTGACCAGAGTGATTGAGTCTGCCGGTCGTAGAGCAGCATGTCGCTATTGTAGAGCAGACCGGACACGCCAAACGTAAGGGGAATGCCAGCCGCTTCCGCCAGAAATGCCATCCCGGTGCCGCATAGCGGGCAGTAAGTGACCGCTATAGCTTCGTTGCCGAAGCGATCATTAACGATTTCGTGCCAATTCATAATGGAGATGGGATAGGCCTTCTTCACGCCATTGCGCACCACGCCCAGGACCCGATTCTCTTCCCTTAGAAAATCGGCGGTAGCGGCCGAAACGAAGCGGGGACGGTCGATCGCTGGAATCCCGTCGCGCGGTGGGCCGCCGGGCAGCACCTCATCGGCTGCGATCAGGGCATCCACCAGATCAAAACCATTCTTGGTCGGTGCCGCGGTCGCCATGCCTGCGTATGCGAGCCAGAGGGGCGCAGTTAGAACGGTGATGAGGAGAAGGGTAGGCTTTCTTGTGATGAGGCTCATTCGGAAGATCTCCATAAAGGGTCCTGGGATATCGCGTATACGACCGGGTGGACGGAGCTATTCTTTCGCCTCTTGGAGAGCACGCGCAGATTTTTTCGACAATGTATTCAAGTGTAAAGCCGAATAATCAGTCCCGTTATTAGAGGACCCACGAGCCTGAAATGCTAGAAATTAAGGGGCTTAACGGGCTGTAGTTGTGGATAACTCCAATCACTACTACCGAAAACAGCTACGGATTTTACCGGGGAGGCAAAAGTAGATACTGGCTATTTGAAATAGAGTCGATGCCTTAACGGTCTTATGGTACGCAAGTATGCTTAACTGGTTGCAATGATTCATACCCAGATCAATTGCAGGATCTAGGTCATACTCACAGGATCGAATCAAATGGCCATGATAAGAGGATTGTACGTTTGGCTCATTGCGTCACTATCGCTATATTCAGCCGCCCTGCATGTGGCCATGGCAGACGATGTACCGAGCTTTGGGTTTCGTTCCGGACTCGTTACCCAAAACGATGCCGGAGATTTTACCCAGTTTGAGATATTCATGGTCCGGCCGCTGCCAGGGGTTTGGCAGTGGTCCTCAGGCTGGCGTTTGAGCACCTTTTTAACGGCCAGTGGGGAGTCCTAGAGAACGATGACAGATCTGGTTTTATCGGGACATTGGGGCCGGAATTTAAGCTTAGCAACGGACGCAACCTCTCTTTCCGGTTAGGATCAGTACCCACTTTTTTAGGTGAGCATGAATTCGGGAAAACCGATCTGGGCGGGCCCTTTCAGTTTACCAATTATATCGGCTTGAACTATCGGATGGGGAAAAGCGGCAGTTTGGGCTATCGATTCCAACATATGTCTAACGCGGGAATCTTTGACTCGAATCCTGGTCTGGACATGCATGTATTGCAACTGAATTTTCGTTATTGACCTGCCTCTGTGTGATTCCTCATGCTCAATAGCCGCTTTCATACGGTCCGAATCTATGCGTTGCCAGTGCGGTTTCAGACCACAGGTCAGCGCCTCATCAGTCTGGATAAATTCACAGCTAAATTGAGGCGTTACTCCTTAACTACAAGCGTTTAAGCCAAGATGTACAACGTAAAAGATATCTCTGACTCAGAGCTTGTGAATAAATTGGTCTCAGGTGGGCTTACTGCAAAATAACGGTTCAGTTCAAAGGGATGATGTAAGCACCAATAAAGGACTTTAGTTA
>JBDLIZ010000046.1:0-17512 GCA_039714615.1 Pseudomonadota bacterium
GGCGAACGTAATCGTGGGGACGCTGCGCCATCTATTCTTGATCCGGGACGATGTGCTCGTCCCTCCGACGCTGGATGAGGTGGGAGTTGCTGGAATCATGCGCGAGCAGATTCTGAGCTGTGCCCAGCGTCTCGGCATCTCAACCGAGACTCATCCTCTGGGCCTGCCGGATGTGCTGAAGGCCAATGGGCTATTTTTTACTAACAGTCTCATTGGGATGTGGCCTGTCAGGCGCTTGGGCGAGGTGCGTTATGACAGGCACCCGCATATCGACGCACTCATGGAAGGTCTATCCTTTGAAGATTGATCGGTCCCCGGTTACCCCTCCAGAGTTTAGGCAAACGGTAAAGGAAATATCGTGTTACGTAGACTCATAACTTTGACCCTCCTATTTGTTGTCTTCTCAGGCATCGCCGTAGTGGCTGATTTTCGGGGGTTTCTCAAACAACCAATCAATCTTGGAGACGACACCTTATTATTTGAGATTTCACCCGGGGTTTCATTAAAGCAAGTGACCAACGATCTGTACAATCGGGGCCTGCTTAGTAGGCCCTGGTATTGGCAGATTTTAGCTAGAGTTAAGGGACAGGCAGAAGAGATTAAGGCCGGAGAGTATCGTTTAGAGGATCCCGTTACCCCCGGTCAGCTGCTGGATCAATTCGTAACGGGAAAAACAGTACAGTATAGCTTAACACTGTTAGAAGGTTGGACCTTTGAGCAGGTGTTAGAGCTGCTCGCGCAACATCCTCAGATCGAGCATACCTTGACTAAAGAAATTAACCTTATGGCGATACTGGGTGTACCGGACATGTCTCCCGAGGGATGGTTCTACCCCGATACCTATCATTTCCCCAACGGTACCACCGATGTTGACCTACTGAAACGTAGCCATGCGTTCATGAAGAAACGTCTGCAGGAGGAGTGGCAGGCCAGGGTGCAGGATTTGCCACTTAAAACATCCTATGAGGCATTGACCCTGGCCTCGATTGTTGAAAAGGAGACCGCAGTTGCTGATGAACGTTCAAAAATAGCGGCCGTATTCCTGTCTCGTCTTGAGAAGGGTATGCGGTTGCAGACAGACCCCACCGTGATCTATGGGCTGGGGGGTGATTTCGACGGTGATATCACTTATCGAAACCTCAGGCATGATACTCCGTATAACACCTATTTACATAAAGGTCTGACCCCTACGCCTATTGCAATGCCCGGCGGAGAATCCTTGCATGCGGTGCTAAATCCAGCCAATATCGAGGCATTATATTTTGTCGCCAAGGGCGACGGCAGCCATCATTTTTCAAAAACCTATAAGGAACACCGCAAGGCGGTGATTAAATATCAGCTCCATGGCAAAGAAAGGCGTTACAGATCCCAAGCTCAGCGGTAGATTCATTACCATAGAAGGCACGGAGGGGGCAGGGAAAAGTACCGCGATCGGTGCATTGTGCGGTTACTTGGAGTCTCAGAGTAGGGTTGTTGTGCGCACTCGTGAACCGGGTGGAACCGTGGTGGGGGAGGCCATTCGCCGTGTGTTGCTCTCCCAAGATCTGCCCGCTATGCACGCGGACACCGAATTGTTATTGATGTTTGCCGCCCGTGCTGAGCACTTGCAGAAGGTAATACACCCGGCACTGAACCGAGGAGAATGGGTGGTGTGTGATCGATTCACCGACGCCACCTACGCCTATCAAGGCGCCGGACGGGGGATTCCAGCGTCCAGGATTGGCTTGCTGGAGAGTTGGGCGCAGGGTGATTTTCGGCCCGATGTGACCCTGCTCTTGGATATCGACGTAGAAACAGGATTATCGCGCACCAAAATAAGGGGCGCAGGGGACAGGTTCGAGCAGGAGACCCTGAAATTCTTTGACGAGGTACGCCAGGCGTATCTGGATATGGCAGCGCGAGAGCCCAATCGATTTTATGTTATAGATGCCGCAGGTACGCCTGAGCAGATCAATACTCAGATCATCGCTGGTATGGAAAAACTAATTGCCGAATTTTGACGATGTCAGCACCCTATCCTTGGCAGAAAAAACAATGGAATCAACTTAAACAGCAGGTAAGTGATGATAAACTGCCGCATGCGCTTTTGTTGTGCGGTCCCCCCGGTCTGGGAAAGGGGGCGTTTGCCCGAGGCCTAGCGAAATTGTTGTTGTGCGCTCAAGCGGGCGAATCTCAAAGGGCCTGTGGTCACTGCCGGCAATGCCGATTGTTTGGTGCAGATACCCATCCGGATTATTACCAGGTGAGTAGAGAGGGCAGCGCGCAACGGATTCTGGTGGATCAGATCAGGGCCTTGAATGAATTCATGGTCCTGAGTCGTCAGTATGGGCATTACAAAATAGGATTAATCTCGGGGGCGGAGACACTCAATCGGAATGCCGCGAACAGCCTGCTAAAAACCTTGGAAGAACCCCCTCCCGGGGCCATAGTGTTGTTGGTTAGCTCTGAACCGATGAAGATGCCGGCAACCGTGCGTAGTCGTTGCCAGCGAATCAATTTCATTACGCCATCGCGCGCTGACGGTATCGCCTGGCTCGCCAAGCAGATCCCGGAAAGTAATAATGCCTTGTTAATTTCTCTATGCCATGGACAGCCCTTGTGTGCCAAGGCATTTGTGAGGGGGGACTTGTTGCAAACCAGGCAGTCGGTATTCGCCGGGCTAAATCAATTTATAGGGGGTGGAGTGTCTGCTGTTGAATTGGCCAAGCGATGGGAAAAGATTGAATTTACGCAACTACTGGACTGGCTGATCTCTTGGCTGATAGACAGCCTGCGCCTGAGCTACAATGCCAATGCTACCCGTCTGGATAACCCAGATTTCTATCCCGAGCTAGATAGAATCTCGAACCGTATGAACATAAGGTCTCTTTACGGTATTTTAGATGAAATGCTTGAATATAAAAGACTTGCAGGCACTTCACTGAACCATCGGTTGCGGCTTGAAGATATCGTGCTGGCATGGTCTGCACAGTGCCAGAAACCCTAAGGAGTAGCCATGTCAAACAGCGGTAAGGGTATCCTGAGTCTTGTGATCAAGGAAAAAATCTCCTTGTACGCATCCTATATGCCCTTCATAAAAAACGGTGGTTTGTTCATCAAAACGGCAAACCCCTATAAGCTTGGGGATGAAGTCTTTCTTTTGCTTACGCTACTGGACGATAAGGAGCGGCTGCCGGTCGCAGGTCACGTGATATGGGTAACGCCCCAAGGATCACAGGGCAATCGCACTGCCGGCATAGGTATTCAGTTCGGTGACCAGGATAAAGGTGCCATGCGCAATAAGATCGAAGGTCTGCTAGCAGGAGCATTGCAATCGGATCGCCCAACGCATAGTATGTAGGCATATAAATTCGATCTATATGGCAATAGCAAAAGAAGATCGATTGGTGGCATATTCACCAGAACGGTTCCCAGAAGAGTCGGTGGTATGTTGTTGAATGCGAATACCAAGGGTCTGCACTTGATACCTGCTCCTCTACCACTGTGTAGAGCTTGAGTAGAAAAGCATCGTTCTACAATCATGCGTGACCGTGTGATAAACGACTGAATCCATCCTGCCATTCTTGGTAACGCATTCCTCAACATCGGCTACGCGATTCCAGCCGGATGCTATTTTGAAAAAAAAGACTATAACGATAACAATCGCGTTACCACGCGGTCAATGACTTCAACTTATGAAGACTACTGATCAATCCTGGCTCTTCAGTGCCAATGCCTCGTTTGTGGAGGGGCTTTACGAATCCTATCAACATGACCCAGACGTAGTTCCCGCGGCTTGGCGCAGCTATTTTGACAGTATAGAAAGGTCTGCCGAAGTTCTACCCAGGGGCGGTTCCTCTGCTGCCTCATCGCAGGTTGCGCGCCCGGTAGACGCGATAGGAGTATCTGGGGAAGAAAGCCCAAAGGGCAAGCAGGTCTCAGTGCTACAGCTGATTAATTCCTACCGCTTTTTGGGGCACCGCCGTGCCAAACTTGATCCCCTGCAACAGTATGAGCGCCCGCCGGTGCCAGAGCTGGGATTGGAATACCATCACCTGTCTGATGTTGATAAAGCAGCGGTGTTCAATACGGGGTCGCTTCATGGTATAGATGATCAGGCTACCCTGCAAAAGATCATGGACACCGTAAAGTCCGTCTATTGCGGCACTATAGGTTCGGAGTACATGCATATCACTGACACCGAGCAAAAACGCTGGATCCAACGGCGCCTGGAGACGGTGCATGACAAATTGCCTGGTGATAAAAAGACCAAGCGGCATATTCTTGGGCGGCTGGTGGCAGGTAAAGGTCTGGAGGAATATCTGCATAAAAAATATGTGGGCCAGAAACGATTTTCATTAGAGGGCGGGGTCAGTCTCATCCCATTATTGGATTCTCTGATCGAGCGCTGCACTCATCATGGGGCCAAAGAAGTCATTATGGGGATGGCTCATCGTGGTCGGCTCAATGTTCTGGTCAATATTTTTGGCAAGAGCACTGAATTATTGTTCGAGGAATTTGAAGGAATTACCCGATCGGGCTATGGCTCCGGAGACGTGAAGTATCACAAGGGTTTTTCATCGGACCTGGTAACCAATAACGGAGCCATTCACGTGGTGTTAGCCTTCAACCCATCACACTTGGAGGTCATTGACCCCGTTGTCGAGGGTTCGGTAAGGGCGCGTCAAGAGCGCCGCGGCGATAAGCAGCGAAATCAGGTCATCCCGGTTCTGATCCACGGGGATGCGGCGTTTGCCGGACAAGGGGTGGTGATGGAGACCTTCAATCTTTCACAGATCCGAGGTTACACCACCGGTGGAACGATGCATATCATCGTCAATAATCAGATAGGCTTTACCACTTCCGACCCACTGGATTCACGCTCGAGCCTGTATTGTACCGATGTGGCGAAGATGGTTCAGGCGCCGATTTTTCATGTCAACGCAGAAGACCCTGAGGCGGTGGTGTTTGTGACCCAGCTGGCGTTGGACTACCGCATGCGTTTCAACAAGGATGTGGTTGTGGACATGATTTGTTTTCGACGTCATGGCCATAGCGAGGCCGACGAACCGATGATGACGCAGCCTATCATGTATCAGCGTATCAAAGATCATCTCTCTATAAGAGAGACCTATGCGCAGCGGCTCATTGATGAGGGGGTTATTGGTAGGGAAGAATTCGAACGGATGAAAACCGAGTATCATCAGCGAATACAGAAAAATTACGTGGTATCCGCACCGATAGAACCTCATCCCGGCCGTAGTTTCGAGGTGAGTTACAACCGCTATCTTGGCCAGGTATGGACGGTAGGATCGGTGACTCGAATTTCTCGCAATCGAATCAGGCGTCTGGCGCAGAAACTGACCCAGCTTCCAGGGCGTTTTTCACCTCACCGTCGGGTGGCGAAACTGTTACGAGAACGTCGTCTGATGGGGGAGGGAGAAATGCCCATGGATTGGGGGTTTGCCGAAAACCTGGCCTATGCCTCTTTGTTGGAACAGGGGTATTCCGTGCGTTTGTCGGGACAGGATAGTGTGCGGGGTACCTTCGCTCACCGTCACTGCGGTATCCATGATCAAGACAGTGGTGAGGTCTATATCCCTTTGCAGCATTTGTCTGAACAACAACCTCAATTTCTGCCCATCAATTCCTCTCTCTCGGAAATGGCGGTGCTGGGCTATGAAGTAGGTTTCAGCACCGCGGAACCCGAGGGCCTGGTTATCTGGGAGGCACAGTTTGGAGACTTCGCCAATAATGCTCAGGTCGTTATAGATCAATTCATCAGCTCCTCCGAGTCCAAATGGCAACGCCTGTGTGGATTGACCGTGCTGCTGCCTCACGGCTACGACGGTCAAGGTCCGGAGCATTCTTCAGCACGCCTGGAGCGTTACCTGCAATTGTGTGCCGAGGAGAATATCCAGGTATGCATGCCGACCACCCCGGCGCAGATGTTTCATATGCTGCGCCGACAGATGTTGCGCCCACATCGAAAACCGCTGATCGTCATGTCGCCAAAGTCACTGTTGCGTCATCGTCTATCGGTCTCTAGCATCGATGAAATCAGTGAAGGATCGTTTGGGACAGTGATCGATGAGATCGATCCCATTGAACCGGAAAAGGTGACCCGCTTGCTGCTGTGTAGCGGTAAGGTTTATTTCGATCTGCTTGATGGGCGTCGTGAGAATCGCCTGAAGCATATCGCTATTGTTCGTATTGAACAGCTTTATCCCTTTCCTGCTGAACTGGTCAAGGCCGCCATCGAAGAATACTCTCAGGCCAAGGAAATTGTCTGGGTACAAGAGGAACCGCGTAATCAGGGGGCATGGTATTATATGCAGTCGCATCGGCATCTCAAGGGGTGCTTGACGCCCGAACACAGTCTGGAGTACGTAGGGCGCGGGTATTCAGCCTCTCCTGCGGTAGGTTACCTAACGAAACATCGCCAACAGCAGAAAAATTTAGTGGAGCAGGCCCTGCGATTGAATACCAGGACCCAGATGCAACAAATACCCGAGATGCAGATAACGAACTTATAGTAATTGGGGGTAGACGTGTTAATCGAAGTTAAAGTGCCGGAACTGGCCGAATCCGTTGCGGAAGCGACCCTGGTTAAATGGCTTAAACAACCCGGCGAAATCGTAAAACAAGACGAAAACCTGGTTGAAATAGAGACCGATAAGGTCATGTTAGAGGTGGCTGCGCCGGAGAGCGGACTTCTCAAGGAGGTTACAAAAAGCGACAGCGAGATGGTGTTGAGCAATGAGGTCATCGCGGTTATCGACACCGAGGGTACGGCTACAGCAGTAGTTTCACCTCAGGAAAATAAAGAAACCGTTGCGCCGGTCGCGGCAACGACAGCCGAGCATACTATCGAACCGGCGGTCTCTGCACCGGTCTCCGCACCGGTCTCCGCACCATCGCTAGCGCCTGCTGAGCCCGAGGCCCCAAAACTCAGTCCTGCGGTACGTAAGATGCTTGAGGAAAACCGCCTCGAACCCACCCAGATCAAGCCCACCGCGAACCCTGGACGGATCACTAAAGACGATGTGCTGAGGTACCTGCAGTCTAATCGCGAGACCCAGCAATCGGCAAAGACGCCAGCGTCGCTGAAACAAGCTGCGCCGCAGGCACCGGCACACCAACCGCTGGCAGTAGCCAGAGGTGAAAAGCGGATTCCCATGACGCCGCTGCGAAAACGCATCGCCCAGCGGCTGCTGAGCGCTCAGCATGAAAATGCTATCCTCACGACTTTCAATGAGGTCAACATGCAGCCCGTGATGGGCTTGCGTAAGCGTTATCGGGACAAATTCGAGGAGACCCACGGGGTACGTCTGGGATTCATGTCCTTCTTTGTCATGGCCGCGGTGCTGGCATTGAAGCGCTTCTCGCTGGTCAATGCATCCATCGATGGTACGGATGTTATTCAATATGGCTATTATGATATCGGTATCGCCGTGAGTTCGCCGCGGGGGCTGGTGGTGCCGGTCCTGCGTGATGTCGATAAACTGAGTATGGCCGGCATGGAAAAGGCGATTAGGGATTTCGGCCGCAAGGCCAAGTCTAATCAACTCAGTATCGAAGATCTCACGGGTGGCACCTTTACCATCACCAATGGTGGCGTATTCGGCTCCCTGTTGTCGACTCCTATCTTGAACCCACCGCAAAGCGCAATACTGGGTATGCACAAGATTCAGGACCGCCCCATGGCTGAAAACGGTCAGGTCGTGATTCGTCCGATGATGTATCTGGCCCTGTCTTACGACCATCGCATCATCGATGGCAAAGAGGCTGTGCAGTTCCTGGTGACGGTGAAGGAGCAGATCGAAGATCCCTCCCGACTATTGTTACAGATTTAACTTTCAACTGTATGCTACCGGCTTTGCTGATTCGGCATTTTTTCGAGTACGAGCACGTTCACGGCAACAAAAGTCCTCCGAGGGGTTTTCCTCTAGGCGCCTGTCGGACTTAGGCGATCGTAGCGAGGGAAAGACGGTCTGAGGCAGATTTATCGATCGTTTGAGGCGAATAGCGGTCGCGTGTAACGAAAAGGATCGACAAATCTGTCCAAATCCGGCTTTTCCGCAGTAGATCGTCCTAAGTCCGACAGGCTCCTAGCTATTTGCGCTACTGGTTTAGGATAAAACATGGCAACAACAAGCTATGATGTGGTGATTATCGGTGCCGGTCCTGCCGGATACGTGGCGGCGATCCGCTGTGCGCAATTGGGCTTGAAGACGGCTTGTATCGATGAATGGGTGGGTGAAAACGGTCAACCTTCCCTTGGTGGAACCTGTCTCAATGTAGGATGCATCCCTTCTAAGGCGCTGCTGGATTCGACCCATTATTATCATCATATGATCCACCAGGCCAAAGACCATGGGATTACCGTTAAGGAGGCGGCCATAGACGTGACGGCCATGCAACAACGCAAGTCGAAGATCGTTGGCATGTTGACGCGTGGCATCAAAGGGTTGTTTAAAAAAAATGGGGTAGCGCGTTTGGTAGGCACTGGAAGGTTAATGGATGACGGGAAGGTCAAGGTCATGTCTAAGCAAGGCAGTGGTGAGGCAGGGCAGCTGTTGGAGTCTAGACATGTCATCATCGCTACTGGATCCCATCCCGTCTCCCTTGCTCAGGCTCCGGTAGATGGATCAACCATCGTTGATTCCAGTGGCGCCCTGGCCTTCGGAGAAGTACCTCAGCGCCTCGCTGTGATCGGGGCAGGGGTAATCGGTCTGGAACTGGGTAGTGTATGGAACCGCTTAGGGGCGAAGGTCACGGTCCTGGAGGCCTTAGACACCTTTTTGCCCACCGTTGATCAGGCGCTGGCAAAAGAAGCCTTACCCGTGTTTAAAAAACAAGGTCTCGATATTCAGTTGGACGCCAGGCTTACCGAGACAAAAAAGACCGGGTCCGGTGTGCAGGTGACTTATCAAACCGCCAACAGGCAACGACAGATCGAGGTGGACAAGTTGGTAGTCGCCGTGGGACGCCGGGCCTACACTGAGGGATTGGGCGTTGAAGCCGTGGGACTTGCCTTGGATGAGCGTGGTTTTATTGTTACCGATGAGCACTGGCGTACCAATCTGGATGGGGTATACGCCATTGGCGATGTGATCGGCGGTCCGATGTTGGCTCATAAAGGCTCGGAAGAAGGCGTGGCC
Organism: Pseudomonadota bacterium; assembly: GCA_039714615.1. Classification (GTDB taxonomy): domain Bacteria; phylum Pseudomonadota; class Gammaproteobacteria; order JAAEPA01; family JAAEPA01; genus JAAEPA01. The sequence goes on from JBDLIZ010000046.1 coordinate 9,144, forward strand.
CTTGCCGAACGTATTGCCGGACAGGCCGGACATGTAAATTATGACACCATTCCTTGGGTTGTCTATACTTGGCCAGAGATCGCTTGGGTGGGTAGGACTGAACAGCAGCTCCACCAGGAAGGGGTCGGATATCGAACAGGTGTCTTCCCTTTCATGGCGATCGGTCGGGCTCGCGCCATGGGTGAGGTTGCCGGGAAGGTCAAGATCATCGGCGATGAGAAGACGGATCGTATCTTAGGGGTACACATCTTCGGCCCCCATGCCTCGGAGCTTATCTCCGAGGCAGTTGTGGCCATGGAATGCGATGCCAGTACCGAGGATCTGGCACGCACCATCCATGCCCATCCCACCCTGGCCGAAGCCATGCACGAGGCGGCGCTGGCCGTGGATAATCGAGCGATCCATCTCTGAGAAGCGGTTCGGAAACAGCTTCCTAGGAGTCTGTCGGTGCGGTCTTGTTGTCCATTGAGAATATTAGAAGCATTAAAGTAGGGGAAGAAAATGGCCTGTAGGGTCACGGAATACATTGACAGGTCCATAGTGACTATGGACGGCAATAATAATGTCAAGGCCACGGCCCAAGCAATGGTGGGCCATAAGACGGGTTCTGTAGTGGTATTGGACTCAGGCCAGGTGTCAGGTTTTTTTACCGAACGCGACTTGCTCGGGCGGGTTGTGGCAAAAGGGCGTGATCCCGCCAAGGTGAAACTCAAGGAGGTCAAGACCCGTGACCTGATTAACATATCTTATGATAGTACCTGTACCGATGCGCTTACATTGATGAAACAGAATAATTGCCGCCATTTGCTCGTTTATGATGGCCAGGCCTTTGTTGGCGTCCTGTCTCTTCGCGATCTTGCCCAAGGGGTCGGGGAAAAACACGCGAGTCGAGATATGATTGTCAACCTATTGGGGGGGTTGACTATGATTTTGGCATTAGGGATTATTGGTCTGCTCGTGTTTCAGGTGCCTAAGATGGTCGACGTCGTGCGTCGAGTTGTAGAGTGAGCGGATATTTTGGCAAAGTGCTCGTATCCTCCGTCAGATTCCACTCCTTTTTTCCTAAAGAGCAAGTTATTTGATCCAAGCCTCAACGCGGCAGTTTTATCGAATCCTGTCTTTGTATTGCTGCACGCTGCGGGTACCTCTTTCCCAAACCCCTCTGTCAATATCTCTCGCCCACCGCTCCAGGCCAATTGTCTAGCGACTGATCGGGCTCTGGCTTGGGACAGCGAGAGGTTGATCTTGTATTTGCTGCGTGTATCAGCGAAGCCCGGGCTTAGGAGTTGCTTCCCCTTGCCTTCATCGCTCTTCGTGTGAGCCGGCAATGAATCAAATGTTAACGCCGTAGCCTCAATAGGTATTTTCCATCCACCAACTAGATAGAAGGCGGTAACCGCCAACAGCAGCACTATTGATGCCGCTACCCATTTAACAACAGCAGAATCCTGCTGCGAAGGGTGTTTGTGGGCATTGAATTTCTGTAGGTAATCGGAGATCGTGGCAGTTCTGTGGTCGCGATTAAATGCAAGTGACTGATTCAGGAGCTCCCATTGTTGGCGACTTAGCTCCTCCGGTGCCATAGGGCATAATCCCGCATCACGAGCCTTGGTAGCCAGTTTACGTGCGAAGGGGTGTCGGCCGGTCAGTACTTCATAGCAGGTCATTGCGAAGGCAAAGATGTCATCGCGAGGGTCCGGGGCTTGGTGCTCAAGCATCTGTGGGCTAGCATATACCGGAGTGAGTGTTTTACGGCCCGAGGGGATGTGATCGGATTGTTGCTCGCCGTCGATCATGCGTGCAATGCCGAAGTCGATGACCTTGACACGTCCACCATCGGTAACAAAGACATTGTTAGGCTTGAAGTCATAGTGGACGATGCCATGATCGTGAGCATGGGCAAGGGCCTCACCCATGGCGGTGATGATGCGGGCCGCATCCCGATAGGGAAGCCCTTCAGTTCCATGATGATGTATTTTCTGTTTTAGTGTCTCGCCTTCCAGATACTCCATGGAGAGATAAACGTTTGGACCGTCGCTGTTGAAGCCATATACCTCTACGATATTTGGGTGGGTGAGTTGTTGGCACCTGCTTGCCTCTTGCTGAAATCTTGAATACCAGTCCTGTCGCAGGCTAAGTCTGCGATGTAGGATCTTGATGGCTACGTAAGGGTTGCTGAAACCCGACTTCAGTCTTTCCCGATCGATGGCCCGGTATACCGTGCCCATCCCTCCTGAGCCCACCAGGCTTTCGAGTTCATAACGATCGTTGAGTGTCGTACCCACGAGATTGTTTGATGTGTCTCGGGTGTCTTTGGGCAGGGGAAAATCGGTGATGGTATGGTCAGTCGGGTGATCCGATGCTGGCAAAAGCTGTTGCTCGTCAGCGAGCAACGCCGGCACAGGCAATTCATCGTCTTCAATCACCGTGTCGGCATCGCCAACTGTATCGTCCATATCCATCGGCTGGGTATTCATCCTCTGCGAATTGCTGCTGGCAGCTATGTGTTGCCTGATCGCCGCAAGTGCCTGGTGGGGGAGTGGATCTCTGGCGTTCTCATCGGTAAGCCGAGCCAAGATGTCGCTTGGTTGTATGCCGTGATCATTGATAGATTGCTCGATGGCAGCGAGTAGGTCCTCGAGAGACCGATGGCCTCTGCGAAAGTCTTTCAAGACAGGGGTAAATTCGTTCATTTTTTTGCGATATCCGTTGCTGCGTCAATCAGGCATATGTTTGTCTCACGAAAAGGCTTGTTTGTAAAGGTGATGGGAAGCAGATATTAACCCATCTTGGTCGGGTCCTGTCCGCTTGAGCTGTGTCCAAACCACGTTCCGTCGGGCGCCATTCGTTGATGGATTGTTTGGAAAATACTCCCATCCATCAGCCGCTGGGTGAAAGGTGTCATGGTAGGGGTGGCGAGAAAGGCGGCGATCATGACCAGGTACATGTACACGGTTGCGGGCGGGCTGCCTTTGAAGTAGAACTTCAGTGCCGTACCCAGTGATTTTCGTGTTCGAATGCCAAAAACGTTAACGCTATAGAGTTCATCCAGTAGCAGATGTACGAGATAGCCAAAACAGACGAATACACCGCTCATCCATGCCTGAAAAGGATCGAACATTAACAATCGGTATGACATGGCAGCAATAAGAAAACCGAAAAACAGCGCCGCAGGTACGGAATGGAAAATACCTCGGTGAGTTGTCAGTCGTGTGAACAGGGCGAAGATGATCCACCGAATGAACAAATAGGTCACTAGCCATATCAGAACAAGTTCCACAACGGATGGAAATAGGCCGAAAAAGAAAAACATAACCACGAAGGCCAGCAGAATTGAAGAGAAGGAAAAGGCAATCTGAAGCGGGGTGGAATTGTCTGAATCGATGTCTGGAAGCAGGCTTCCAATGGTACCCAGCAAAAAATAGAGAATGACCTGTTTTTCGGAGGCCAGTCCTCCCACCATGGCACTGGTGGCGGCGATGCCGCTGGCGCAGAGTCCGACAGATAAATGTACGTTAAAAGAGGCCAGCGTTACTCTCCTTTTAACAAAAAGACGACAGGGTGCAGTTTGCTATACTCATGACGGATGCTGCGAATCCAATCGGGAGGGGAAGGCATAAATAGGATTAAAAGAAACGTCGGTATTCTTTGAGTCGGGTATGGAGCCTATTCGACAGCGGTTTGCTGGCCGAACCCAAGGTCTCTAAGATCAGTGCGGCTTGGGCATGGTATTGAGCAACTTTTTTTATCGGCCAGTACCGTGGAGGCGCTTGTAGATTGGTAATCCGATCCGCCAGTTTAACCATCCAAACCTCTCTGGGCTGGGATTTTATTCTTTTCAGGCTGTCCTGCATCTGCTGTTCTTTGTCTGGCAGCTCGGGGTTTTTACTCAAGGCAAGCACGCCCTGAGCTACCGCTTCGCCGAATTGCCATTTTATCTCCTCAACGCCTATGGACGTGTCTTCGATGACATCATGTAACAAGGCGCATTGGAGCGCCAGATCCGGGTCCTCGATGATCTCGCCTCTAGAGACGCTACCCAATATCTCCATGGCAACGGCGCCGACATGGTTGACGTAGGGGAGTTCGGAACCGGGCATGTTTTGACCATTATGGGCACGGCAGGCATAGTTCCAGGCCTTTAAATACAGATCCTGCGACCAGTGTTTCATGGAGATCCTCTTACTGAATAACGGTTGCGGGGGAGTGCCGAGTATATTTCGCCGGCCCTGGATCTATGCACCTTGCAGAAAGGTTTGTGCACGGTATAGGCCAATCACGGTCTTTGCATCGACGATCTTCTCCTCGCTGGCCCATGATAGCGCCTCTGGAAATGGGAGCCAGTGTACCTCGATGCATTCCTGATCCTCGGTTTGAGCGTTGACGCTGCTGAGTCCTCGGGCTAGAAAAAGATGAATCACCTCGGTGAAGACCCCGGGAGAGCTAATCATCGAGTTCAGGGTATTCCATTGCTTAGCGGCGAGGCCTGCCTCCTCCTGGAGTTCTCTCTCCGCGGTTATCCTGGGGGCTTCATCAGGGTCGAGTTTGCCCGCGGGCAGTTCCCATAACCAGCCACCAGCAGCATGACGGTACTGACGTAGCAGACAGACTCGTGCCTTGTCATCCACGGCTACCGTAGCCGCCCCCCCGGGGTGGCGAACGATCTCCAAGTCGAACATACGTCCATCCGGCAATCTGACCTCCTCGATATTGAGATCGATGATCGTGCCTTGGTAGATCGGAGTGATATGCTGAGTCACGGTTCTTTTCCTTAGGGTTTTAATTGAGGTGTACGCCGCTGCGCAAGACAGCCCTTTGTTTATGTCATACCCTTTGAATTTTTTATTATTGTAATACCTAGATCCTGCAAATGATCGCACACACATAGCACAACCCATTGATCCGTATAGCAATATTTGCTCCTTCGGGAATCACAATAAGGATTCCGCTCAGTCTCAAATTTGCTCTACAAATCAATATATTGCACTCTGTAAGCACGATAACTTGCAGGATCTAGGTAATAATATCGTATTCTGATCTATTTCTTTGGAAAAAATGACTTTAGCAGATGCTCACATCCATTAAAAACAGGCAGGGGGAGAGAATATAATCATGTTAAGTGAACGTTCTAGAGGTATCGCCCGAATATTCCACCGTTATCTGAAGACCGGTGAAGAATCGGAGCTGGTAAATATTAAATTGGACGATTTGGAACTTGCCGTAAAGGAGTATTCACGTTATAGATCGGAGTTGGCCTATCCGGCAATGCAGCGTCGATTGAATGAACTCAAAGGTAAGCGTAAGCATCGGCTTGAGTCCTTAGAGCAATGGAGGAACCTCGGTTTGGGTTTTGTGCTAGGCATTATCGTTACTCTGATCATACTCCTGTTTGCTGGTGTGCTCGCATTTGGCGAATAGTATGCCCTTACTTCACCAGCACGGGGACCTACCCTTTTTGGAAACGTTATGTTCGAATCTTCTTTGAAGTTGGGATCCATTTTCGGGATTCGCATCATGGTGCATTACACATGGCTGATTGTATTCGCGTTATTGAGCAGCAGCCTGTATTCGGTGTTCGTCGAGCAGCATCCGGACTGGGGCCAGAGCGTGTCAATGGTTACCGCGGTGATGACTTCATTGCTGTTTTTTGTCAGCATCGTTTTGCATGAGTTGGGACATAGTATCGTAGCCCTCTCGCGCGGGATCAGGGTGCGATCTATCGTATTGTTCATCTTCGGCGGGATGGCGCAAACCGAGAAGGAAGCGGATTCTCCGTCGGCAGAATTCTGGATCGCCATCGCCGGTCCTTTGGTGAGTGTGATGCTCGCAATCTTATTTTACGGGTTGGCGGAGGCGTTCGAGGCGGTGAGCCAGCCTATTGCCGCGGCCTTCGACTGGCTATCATCGATCAATTTCTTAGTCGCTGTATTTAATCTCATACCCGGTTTTCCTCTCGATGGGGGCCGGGTATTTCGGGCCCTGGTATGGGGTGTGAGTGGAGATACCACCAAGGGTATGCGCTGGGCGGTGGCTTCGGGCAAGATTGTCGCCTTCGGTCTGATGGTGCTGGGGATGTTGGTGGTGTTACAAACCGGACAGCTGATCACCGGGATTTGGATGCTGGGCATAGGCTGGTTTTTGCTTGCTGCGGCGGAGGCCAGCGGCCAGGCATTCTCCATCAATCGATTGCTTAGTCATATGAAGGTGGCCGAGATCATGCGTCATGACATTCCCTATGTCGAGCCGCAACTCAGTATCTCAACCTGGCTCAACGAACAGGTGCTGCCATCGGGGCAAAGGGCCTATCTGGTGCGCGAAGGACATCAAGTAATTGGGCTGGTCACCATGAGCGATTGCAAGAAGCTTCCTCGGGAACGATGGTCTACTACGGCTGTGAGTGAGATCATGACCCCGAACAAACGATTGCATACCGTGACACCGGAGACCGACCTTGCCGTGGTCTTGCGCAATATGAGTTACCAATCCATCAACCAAGTCCCGGTGGTAGAAAGGGGTAATATCATCGGCTGGATCGACCGTGATCGGATCCTCAAGCTCTTGCAATCGCATTACAGGGACTATCTCAAGTGACGGCATCGGAATTGTACCTGGATCCTGCAAGTGATTGCGCCTACAGAATGCAACATTTAGCAATGCAGGATCAGTATCGTTTCAAGGTTCCATACTAACTCTCTCCATCCCACCTGCATGAGCTTCCTCAGCGGGTAGCATCGTCACCCCTAATGATAGAGCTATAAGAATAGTGATGAGTAATCTTTTCATTGAACGTCTCCTAAGCAATTAATTTCAGTGCTGTTGTTGGCTTGTTTGGTCATCTGCTGACGAAACCAACGCAAATCTGGCTCCGAAAGCACATCTGTGTCTTTACCGGTTAGCTTCCACAACTTAAGACACGCCTCCAACATATTCAACGTAGAGGCAACTCGCAATCCATTGCGGGCAACAACCACATTCCAAGGCTCTGCCTCTAAGACAACCAAGGCATGGTCTACATAGCAGATTTCCCTGAGCCATCCATAGAGCGCTGGGTCATTCGGGATAACTTTCCCACCTCTCTTAAGGATCTCCAAAGAAACAATGCTCTGTTGCAGTTTATAAATCTCAATAACCAGAGATTCATGGTTTGAGATTAACAAACCCATAGCACGCTGATAGTGCTGACGAGCGGTATCGAACTCAATGATGGTGTTATGGTGAAGATAATCTGCTCTGTCGAAGTGAATATGCCCAAATAACCACTCAAGCCGAATATCGGTCAAGTCGCCTGCGCCGTATGATGGGTGTGTTTCAATCCGTTTTTCTAAATCAACTTCGAGATACTCCGCGTATTCTGTACGGGTCAAGCGCCTTTTCATAACATTCATCAGGTCGTGCAGGCGGTTGATTTCGGCTGGATACGGTGAAGTAACCACCTCCTTGTGGAACGCCTTTATGAGCTTGTAGGAAGAAGCATTGATGGATTTTCTATTCAGTGCTCGCTTAACGGTGTTCAGGCTCAAACCGGTCTCAACAGCGATACCCAACTGAGTCAGCCCTGTTGACCCTATAATCTGATTCAGAAAGATATAGGCATCAGTCATAGTCACACCTTATTCTTGGTTGAATAATATACAACTTTATAAAAATAAACCTGCTATTAACCACCATTATAAGGGAAGGTTCCAATCTGGATTGGCTCAAAATAGGGTCAAGATGGGCCATCAAGATAATCACCAAACTGGATCAATCGATGGGTTGGCCAAGCATCAGAGTCTATAGTTTACTATAGCCATCCTCCGCGCAAGAGTGATAAACAAGCTTCATTTTTTCACGACTCTAGGTATGGCAAGTCGAAAATTGGGAGGAAAGTGAAAGATGCTAGATCCAGCGTTTGTATTTACCCACCGATGCTTGCTTATTGGCCTATGTCTTGGCAGTGTTGCTCTGGCCAAGCAGACGTTCGCAGATGGCCAAGATGGCCTCTATATCGGGTTCGCACTCGCGCCGCAGTTCTTCTCCGACAATAAGGCCGGCGACGCAACGGTTGAGTTTGACACCGGTATCGCATTCAGTGCCCTGGCCGGCTATAAACTGTCGAACCTTCGCCTCGAAGGCGAACTCGCTTATCAAACGGTCGAAGGCACCAGCACGGCCAATATAAATGCCGATATCGACATCATTCGCTTCACCGGCGCGGCCTACTACGATTTTGAGCTGTTTTCCCTAACCCCCTATCTGGGCGGCGGGATGGGCATCGCAAGCCTGGATAGCTCCGGTGATTTTGAAAATCATGACTCCGGTTTCACCTGGCATGGCGAGGTCGGCCTCACCATTAATTTGACTGACCAGTTGGCGATCCTGCCGGCCTA
>JBDLIZ010000047.1:0-17284 GCA_039714615.1 Pseudomonadota bacterium
AAACCGCCGATAGCATGAAACAGGTCGCGGCGGACAAACAGGGTTTGATCGCCGGTAACAATGCCTGTCAACCGGGAGCGTAGATTCATCAGGGTCTCAATCATTCGGAACGCAGGGTGATGGCCCGAAAGCCTGATATCGAATCCACCCCATAGGGATCCCTTTCCTGTAATGGCAGAGACGATATTGTCGACCGCCGTGGCTGGGAGCAGGGTATCGACATGGAGAAACACCAGTACATCGCCTGTTGCCAGCGTTGCACCGGCGTTCATCTGATAGGCGCGACCCCGAGGGGTGCTGGTGAACCGGTCCGCGATGCATCTACCCAGGGCGGTACTGCGGTCCTGGCTGCCGCCGTCTACGATGATCAATTGGTGGCCTCCCGCCTTCAGCGAGGCTAGATAGTCGGTGCACCGGGATAGCAAGGCGGCCTCGTTAAGTACCGGTATGATGAAGGATAGGCGCATGAGCGGGGTTTAAGCTGGTGGTTTGGTGAGCGTGACTCAACTCAATGCCCCGCCACAGCTGCTTCCCTGGCCGGCGGTGCAGCCGAAGCAATGGTCTGCCACTGCGATGAGGTTTCCCTCAAGATCGCTATGCATGAGATCCTGCAAATGAGGGCGAGGGTTTTGGGCGGTAGTTAACGCCAGGCCCAGCATCTGATTGAAGTCGCAGTCGTATACAAAGCCTCGATAATCCACACTGATGAGGGTGCGGCACATGACATCGGAGACATTTTCCTGCTGATGGGCGCTGTAGAGAAGACTCATATAATCGTCGAATTCTCCTCGTGAGATCAGGGTGCTGCCGAACCGGGCGATGGGCATATTGGCTAGGGTATAGAGTTGATTGAATTGCACATCGTAGCGCTCGCCGAGCATGCGTCTGTAATCGTCCTCCAATGACGCCTGTGCCGGTGGTAGATAGGGACCGATGGGGTTGTAGACGAGATTCAATACCAGTCCACTGTCGGGTTTGCCAAATCCCAAGGCGTTGAGTTTTTGCAATCCTCGGATACTGGAGCCGAACACTCCTTTGCCGCGTTGATTGTCGACATTTTCTTCGAGATAACATGGCATGGAGGCGACGATTTCCACTTGGTTTTCCGCCAGAAATTCACCCAGGTCTTGCTGGCCGGGTTGTTCGAGTATGGTCAGATTGCAGCGATCGATAATATGTTTGTTCTGGGCGCGGGTACCGGTAACGAGACGTCGAAAATGGGGGTTCAACTCTGGTGCGCCGCCGGTAATGTCGAGCGCCTGTGCCGATGAGTAGCGCAGAAAATCCAACACCGTTTCGGCCGTATCCGAATCCATCATTTCCTTACGTTTTGGGCCGGCATTGACATGGCAATGCAGACAGGCTTGATTACATCGGTAGCCGACATTGATCTGCAAGGTCTTGAGCTTCAGACGTTGCAGCATTGGAAAATTGGTGTCCCTTAATCGGGGTATCATGTTATGCATGGGCAGTCACGGATTTTTGTTCTGGCTCGGCCGGGTTAGGTATCACCTGCAGGATCTAGGTATTAGAGACCGGATCAGTCCACGTTTGCTTTCCATGTTGGTAGGTTACAACGGTGGTTGAGGACGTGGGTTGGATGGTGACGTGGTCGATGCCGAAATCGTGATGCAGCCTTTCATGCAGTTCATCCAATATGGCATGCCAGCGATTGAAGTCTTCGATTATGACGTGGGCCGAAAGGGCGGTTTGACTGGAGGAGACCATCCATATGTGCAGATCCTCAATAGAGGTTACACCAGGGGTTTCGGCGACGGTCTTGCGTATCACCTCCAACTGCAGATGGTTGGGCACCCCTTCCATGATAACCCGAAGGGTTTCCCCGAGCACATGGATGGTGGAGTAAAGGATCAGGACACTGATGCCCACCGAGAGTATGGGATCGATCAGCATCCAGCCGGTAAATACGATGACGATGCCGGAGACCATGGCTGCCACGGAACCTAGCAGATCCCCGATGACATGCAGCAGGGCCGCACGCGTGTTCAGATTATGCGTATCCCGGCTCAGGATGAAGGCCACCACGATGTTGATGACGAGTCCGACAAAGGCGACCAGGGTGACCGTGCCTCCCTCGACATGGGAAGGCGATTGAAATCTGCCAATCGCGGCGTACACGATACCCGCGATTACAAGGAGCATGAGTACGCCGTTTATCAATGCCGCCAACACCTCGGCACGGCCAAAACCGTAGGTCAACTTGTGGGTCATGGGCTTGTTTGCGATCCATGCTGCGATGGCCCCAAGGGCCAGCGAGGTGCTGTCGGTCAGCATGTGTCCGGCGTCACTCATCAGGGCTAGAGAACCGGAGAAGTACCCGGCAATCGCCTCCACAAAGGCGAATCCCAAGGTGATCATCAGGGAGGCGAATAGCAGCTTCGCGGATTTCTGCAAGGCGTGTGAATGATGGGCGTGCCCATGATGATGGTGTTCATGGCCGTGCTGGTGATCGTGATGGTGATGCATTTTTTATTGATGGCAAGAGAGAAATGATCAGCAAAGAATGTTGTCAAAAGTGTTTTATTTCCGGTTAGGGATTGACTGGCGTGGCGGTGTCTTGTCCGTCCTGCAGTCAGGCATGAGGTAAATCGTGCCAGAGGTGGAAATTCCAGACGTTTGAACGGAATATACGTAGCTATTTCATATGAAGGATTGGATAATTTGGTTTATACCCATGACGAATGAGTTTTCCGGTTACTTAGCACGCCGCCTTTGCCGTAGTGCGGCGTTGGAACACGAAAGCCATAGTAAAAACTATGACTTAGGTGTTCCGCCTTGCTCTGCGACAAACTCGACGCACTCTGTATTCCTGAAAACCCATCCGTCATGGGTAAAAATCTACGTTTTAAAGTCAAATAGTCCTAAGTCCGAGGGGTCTCTGAATGGTTAAACCGAATATTCAACGTCATTATAATGCGATTCCCTTGGCAGACAACCGGATGAAGAATCCATTTGGGTTCGTTGTTTCGATCATATGGGTTGCATTTTCGTTGCTGCCATTATCCACGGCTGCCTCGATGGAACCCTTTAAAGCAGAGTATAGAGTCAGTCTGGGCGGTCTGAAACTTGGCACTGCCAAGACGGAATTACGTCAGAGCCAAGAAGGTCATTTTGTGTTTGAAAAGCAGGCCAAGGCCAATGGTCTGGCCAGGATGTTCATTAGTGATTCCATCTCGGAGCGCAGTGAATGGCGGTTGGTGGACGGTCGGCCCACGGCAGTGCGGTTTGAGTCTAGTGAAATAGATGGAAAGAAACATAAGCGCGAGCTGATCCTATTCGATAAGGCCAATAACCGGGTGCTCACGACCTGGCAACAGCAGACCCGTGAGATAGAGGTTCCGGAGGGTGCGGTAGACCGCTTGACCCTGGAGATGCGGATGATGATGGATGCCAGGGCCCAGGTGGAGACCTTTGAGTACCCTCTGGTGGAAAGGGGGAAGTTAAAGCAGCGGCGCTTTGTTCCCGAGGGGAACGAGAAGTTGGAAACACCAGCGGGGACATTCAATACAGTGAAATACCGTTTGGTAAGGGGAAATAACGACAAACGAAGTACGCTATTTTGGCTGGCTCGAGAACTGGGTTATCTGCCCGTACGCATGGAACACCATGACAAAGGCCATGGGTTCGTCATCGCCCTGGAGCTGAGCCGCATCCATCCCTCGATTTCGCAAATCCAATAGGGTGAGCATGTATACCCATCCGTCATGGGTATAGTCATTGTTGGTGCGAGTCTTGTTGGCAGTTGCTGAGTGTGAGCCGAGGCGGGTCCATAGAAAAGATGATGGGCCCCGCCTTATTGAGGGCATTCAGTCCCAATAAGCCGCGAGTGTTGCCCGGAAGGACGGCCGCCTCAAGGTCTTTTATCTCACAAGCATTGCCTATACTTATCGAGTTTATACGGTAGATAGGAACCTTTTTATGGTTGCCATTGGCCAGTTTGACATCGATGTCTTTGATGTAGGTGGCCTGATTTCGCCTGATCAACACGTCCAGGGTCTGTTCATTAATCGTGGTATAGGCCGATCCAGTATCGACCAACATCTCGACCCTTCCGTAACCTTCGATGTTGCAGGGCACATAGTAGGTCGATGCCCCTTTGTCTCTCAATGGTACGGTGTTGTCGAACTTCCCAGCGGTGCCGATCGTGGCATATGACAACGCGGTACTAAGGAACATCGTCAAGGGCCAGCGATGGGCTTGAGGGGTATGTCTAGTCCCGACCGGATGACGGGAAAGAAGCTTAGTCGACATGTGGAGATCCTAATAAAGGTCACGGCTCGTGTGGTCTTAACCGAGATATTAGAAGAGATTTTAACCATAAAGAAAACAAATTGGCAGATAAAAATGTTTCTCAGTGCGGGCTTTTGTAAAGTCAGGACGACGAGATATCTCTTGTTCTTATCAATCTGTTGGTTGCTGATCCCGCCCCAGAGCCTTGCCGGCTCTACCCGCTCGCGGATTTCTCTGCCGTCGGTGGTGAGTAAGGCGCTTGCCAAGCAGGGGCTTCCGGCTGACAGCTTGAGTGTATTCGTTCAAGAAAGCTCCAACAGCAGGCCGTTGTTGAATTTCGGGGCACGGATTCCTCGTAATCCCGCTTCAACGATCAAATTGCTGACCACGTTTGTCGCACTCGATGAACTCGGGCCGACCTATACTTGGAAGACCGAGGTCTATATCAGCGGAGCAATTCACGAAGGGCTTCTGGACGGTGATCTTATTATCAAGGGTCACGGTGACCCTTTTCTGGTCACAGAGTACTTGTGGAAGCTGTTACGTGGTCTACGGGATCGTGGGTTACGGCGCATCGCTGGCGACCTCATTGTCGATAACAGTTATTTCGAACCTCAGGGCAAGGATACAATGGTATTCGACGCTAAGCCCTATCGCACCTACAATGCGACGCCAGATGCATTGCTGGTAAATTTCCAGACCATCCACTTTAATTTTATTCCGCAGACAGAATTAAATGGCGTGCGGATCATCGCGACTCCCAGGCCGGCAAATTTGCAGATCAAGAACGGCTTAAGGCTCACCCGCGGTCCTTGTCGAGGGCGTAAGTATCGGATGGGAATGCGAGTTTCACAGCTTGAATCGGGGGTGCAAGTAAGCTTCTCGGGGCGATATCCATTCTCCTGCGGATCTCATATCTGGAACCGCGTGGTTTTTAAGCCGACCGATATGCTTTATGGCGTATTTAAGACGCTATGGAATGACATGGGAGGAACTCTCGACGGGAGACTTAGGGTAGGCAGGCGTCCCGAGAAGGCGCAGCTTTTTTATACCCATGAATCGCGTCCACTGGCGGAACTCATTCGGGGCATGAATAAGTTCAGTAACAATGTCATGACCCGCCAGCTTCTGTTGACCCTGGGTGCGGAACAAATTGATGCTCCGGGTACCGAGCCCAAGGGCATCCAGATCATAATGAGATGGCTCAAGGCCCATGATCTGGAATTTCCGGAGCTAGTTATCGATAATGGTGCGGGTTTGTCAAGGATAACCCGTATTTCTGCACTCAGTCTAGGACGTTTTTTACTGACCACCTTTGCCAGCCCATACATGCCGGAATTCGTATCGTCCATGCCCTTGGCGGGAATGGACGGTACCATGAAGCCTAGATTTAGAGACGGACCTCTGGCAGGTCGCTTGCATGCCAAGACTGGGAGTCTCAAAGATGTGAGCGCCCTGGCTGGATTTTTGCTAAGTCGTCAGGGACGCACCTATATTGTTGTCATTGTTCAGAATCACCCGGACTTGAACAGATTGGCAGGCCAAGCGATCCAAGACACATTGTTGCAATGGGTCTTTGAACAATAATCGTTACTAGTGCACTAGAACCGTCATCATAGAGATAAGCTCAGATGTCCACCAACAATACCACACCGCATTCCGCGATGTTACTGATTTCCTGTCCTGACCGGGTGGGAATCGTCGCCGCGATTACTGATTTCTTATACCAACACAACGGCAACATTATCGATCTGGAGCAGCATGTGGGAGTGCGAGAGAAACACTTTTTCATGCGAATAGAGTGGAATTTACAAGGATTTTCCTTGTCCGTTGAAGAGCTGAAGCAACAATTCGAATCACTGATTGCCGAGCGTTTCAACATGGATTGGCAGTTGTCCCTGGCAGATGAAATCCCCCGGATGGCGCTATTCGTATCCAAGCATCCGCATTGTCTGTATGACATACTTGCCAGGTATCAGGCGGGCGAATGGAACGTCCATATCCCCGTTATCATCAGCAACCATCCCGACCTGGAGTCCGCGGCGAAAAATCTGGGTATAGATTTTCATGTCTTCCCGATGGACAAACAGAACAAGAAGGCCCAGGAACAGGCCCAACTTGCCTTATTACAAGACTATGGGGCCGATTTCATAGTCCTGGCCCGTTATATGCAAATATTGACTGGGCAGTTCATTTCTCGCTACCCCAATAAGATCATCAATATTCATCACTCCTTTTTACCCGCCTTCCCGGGCGCCAAGCCCTACCACTCGGCCTATGAACGAGGAGTGAAAGTCATTGGTGCCACCAGTCACTATGTGACTGCGCAGCTCGATGCGGGTCCCATTATTGCCCAGGATGTCATCCATGTCAGGCATACCGATTCGGTGGAAGATTTGGTAAGAAAAGGCCGGGATATCGAGAAGCTCGTGTTGGCCAGGGCAATATGGTACCACCTCAGACGCAAGATCATCGTCTGTAAAAATCGTACCGTCGTGTTCAGTTAAGCGCAATTCGCTCTGCGCTATCTGTACAACTTATTTCGTTAGCGCTCCTAGGAGTGCATTACTCCGGTGCAGGGGAAACCAGGGCTGAGTTGACCTCATAGGTCGAACCGTCTTTCGCCTTGAGTTCAACCTGCCAAAGTTCTTCGTCCGGAATCGAAGTACGTTCATGCCCGGGCAGCTCTCGCTCGTCATCAACCTGAATTCCCCAAACCCTGACGTTGCGTATGCCCACAACAGGTATCTGTTGTGGGTCGAACCGGTCCTTGAAGTCCGCTAAGAGTTCATCGTTAGCCCAGACCACGACACCGCGTTTTTTTATTGCTGCAATTCTCTCGGGCAGCACCCTTTCTTTAGCTGATTTTTCACTCACTAATCTCTCCTCCTGGCCGTTAGATCGATGAAGCTCTAAGCGGACTGTACCCAGGTTGATTGTTTTTTATATGATAAACGGCAAAGGAATTCAATTCGGCTGGTTTTCGGCCCACAGAGCGCATAGAAAATAGTCTCGTAAAACTATCGAACCTCCATTGGTGCAGGCTATGATAACGGTCTTGGATCAATTTCTCCATAAATAATAGGGTTTCCATCGATTCATTAAACTGTTGTATGGGGCCATCCGGGTTTGATTTATCTAAGAAATCGATGGTGACGTTCAGTTCACCGCATAGATAATCACGCTCCAAATCAAGCTGTTCTTTCAGTCGCTTGAATTCCTCTTAAGCCCCAATCTTTCCGCAAAACCCATTTCCTGCAGGCACCTTATTCCTCACCAGTAAGTACGGCCATTTCCACAAGGGTTCCTGGGCCGCGCGCTAACCGTCTGCAGTGACGTCGTTCCGCCGAACTGCACCTGGCGAGATGCCGATCACGCGCTTAAAGGCTCGGCTGAACGCGGCCTCGGATTGGTAGCCGAGACGGCCAGCGAGATCGCTCAGTGGCGTATCCTCTTCCTTGAGCCATGTCAACGCGATGTGCATTCTCCATTGCGCGACGTAGCGCATCGGCGACTGCCCGACGAGTTTAGCGAAGCGGGCCGCGAACGCCGAGCGCGATATGGCGGCCTCAGCCGCCAGCGAAGCCACCGTCCACACCCGTGCAGGGTCGCGATGGATCAGCAACAGGGCGCGGCCAATCTGCTTGTCCTGCAGTGCGCCGAGCCATCCTGTTTGGGCAGCGGGGTCCTCAGCGATCCAGGATCGGATGGCCTGGATCACGAGGATGTCGGCCAGGCGGGTGACGAGCGTCTCGCCGCCGGGCCGCAGTTGCCTGGCTTCGACCGCCATCAAGCGGAGCGTGCTCTGGATCCAGTTCATCTGGGGTGAACTCCGGGCCTCGACGATGATCCGCCTCGGCAGGAGCTTGACGAGGTGCTGCGCGGCCGGATGGTCGAAGCGAACGGCACCGCACACCATATGCGTGGCCGCTCCACCGCTGCCGTGCCGGAGGATTTCGTAGCGTTCACTGATCTGCTCACGAGGAAGATCAAACAGCTTCGCTGCAGCAATGCCGGGTGCGCTCGATAGCCGGTGACCCTCCCCATGAGGCACGAGCGCAAAAACGTCTGGCTCAAGCAGTCGCTGCCCCGCCTCCTCATCTTCAAGCCAGCAGCGCCCCGACGTTACGACGTGAAACATCAGGCAATCCTGCATCGCCGGCAACGCAAGCGCCCACGGCTCCGTGAATTCGGAACGTGTGTAGAAGACGCCGCTCATGCGCAGGAAGTGCAGCGTTTCCCCAAGCGGGTCCACGGAGACCCATGGGTCGTTCATGTGCATGACGCCAGGTGTTGGGTTATTCATGCCCTCTAATATACTAACTCCACCACCTTACCTTCAAGCTAAATGTTTTGGACGAATGAGCAATAAATAGAGATTCTCAGACATAGATACTCCTCAATTCTTCTCCTATACTGGATGTTATGCAAACAAGCATAAAACAATACAAACCCCACAGCCGTGAGGACGAGATGAGTAAAACAAGCAAGAACACGCCAAACATGACATTGGTGCTTGGTGGCACTGGCAAGACCGGCCGTCGAGTGGTAGAGCGGCTCAAGGCACGCGGCGTGCCAGTACGGATCGGTTCCCGGTCCGCCGAGTTGCCGTTCGAATGGCAAGACCAGACGACGTGGGCTCCTGTGCTGCAAAATATGGCCTCGGTCTACATCGTGTACTATCCGGACCTGGCCGTCCCCGGAGCGGCGGATACGATCCGCTCGTTTGTTGACCAGGCCGTGCAGAGCGGGGTCCGCCGGCTGGTCCTGTTGTCCGGTCGGGGCGAAGAAGAAGCGCAACGCTGCGAGCGCATCGTGCAGGACGCCGGTGCCGAATGGACAATCCTGCGGGCGAGCTGGTTCAGCCAGAACTTCAGCGAGGCCTTCCTGCGGGATTTGGTGATCGGCGGCGTGGTTGCCCTTCCGGCCGGCGACGTGCGGGAACCCTTCATCGATGCCGAGGACATTGCCGACGTCGCAGTCGCGGCGCTGACCGAGCCGGGACATGCGGGTCAACTCTACGCACTGACGGGGCCGCGTCTGCTGACCTTTGCGGAGGCCGTCGGGGAGATTGCCCAGGCTACGGGCCGGGAGATTGCGTACGTACCAATCCCCCAGGAGGCGTTCGCATCTGCGTTGGCTGAGCAGGGTGTCCCCGCCGATTTCGTGGCGCTGGTGAGCTATCTGTTCAACGACGTCCTGGACGGCCGCAATGCCCACCTCAGCGATGGGGTCCAGCGCGCATTGGGCCGGGCACCACGGGATTTCACCGAATACGTGCGAGACGTCGCCGCCGGTGTCTGGCGTCAATAGGGGGGTAACCATGAACAATCTGCCCTTCGTCTTGACCCTTTGCTCGGTACTGGGCTGCGGGTTGATGGCTGGCGTCTTTTTCGCCTTCTCGACCTTCGTCATGCGCGCCCTTGCCCGCATTCAGCCCGCGCAGGGCATTGAAGTCATGCAATCGATCAACCGCACGGTGATCAATCCATGGTTTCTGGGGGTATTCCTCGGAACGGCTGCGGTTTGTATCCTGCTGGCGGGTTCCGCGCTATGGAGGTGGCATCAACCCAGTGCGGTCTACCTGCTTGCCGGCAGCTTGCTTTATCTCATTGGCACCGTCCTGGTAACCATTGTCTTTCACGTGCCCATGAACGATGCACTGGAAAGCGTCGAGCCAGCAAGCAACGATGCCTCCGGCCAATGGGCCGGCTACCTTCCCAAGTGGACGGCCTGGAACCATGTGCGAACGACTGCGGCCCTTCTGGGGGCAGCATCGCTCACGCTTGCGCTCTGGTAGCATGGGGAGGGGGATGTTCTCCGGCAGGGAGTCTTCCGTTTGATATTTCCTGTGGCGCGCTATATATCGCTGTTGCGGCCTAACAATGCTTACAGCCAGTTTGGATTGACCGTCTTTTTCATAACTCAGGGTATCTTCCCTTTAGCAGCTTTTCAATCGGCTTCAGCTTCGGCATGGTTCATTCGGTTGGCGTACTGCCTGCCGCTGATGTGAGCGTTAGGCCAAGATATTTTCAATTTCATTTGTTGTTAACAAGCTTACACCAATATTTTGCATTTCTTCTTCACCCTTTGGATACAACTGCGACATGGCATCTTTGACTAGTACGACACGAAAATCTCGTTCACTCGCTTCGTAAATGCTTGTTCTTGGACAATTAGGATAATTACAACCTGAAAATACTACCGTATCTATGTCATTTTCTTTTAAGAATTCATCTAGATGTGTCTCGTAAAATGCTCCCCATCTCGGTTTATACATTACGAATTCATTTTTACCAATTTGTTGTATTTTTCCCGACAAAAGCTTGTTAGCATTGAGTTTGGTAGAGACATCTGGTTTTAGTTCTTTAACTAACTCCGCGCCTTCAGTTTCTGGAGCGACTACTTGTTTCCCTTCTTCAATGATTTGCTTTCGACATAAATCCGCGTTTGAACCATCACGAAGATATAACCGAACTACATGAATTATAAGAAGCCCTTTATTTCGATAAGTGTCTAGAAGTTGAGCCATATTTGGAATGACTTCCTTTGTTCCTGCGATCTGCGCTGTAGCATTGTCCAACGTAAAATCATTTTGCGTATCGATCGTAATGAGAGCCGATTTGGCTACACAAGGATCAGTATATTTATCCACTTCTATTCCTCTATTTTTGGCTGTCCGCTGGATGCATTGGGTGTGCCCGGCATGGCATGATTTTATGGGGTGCAAGTGTTGTCTCTCAGATTATCTCACCGGCAGTTTCCCAGAATAAATCTGGGTGAATCACCACTTGAGTTCGTTGAGAAGCTTTTCCCCTTAGTCTTATCTCACTGCTCCACCGTTTCCAGTGATTCAATGGTGAAAAAAACCGCCTAGAAAATGGCGGTGGTCAGCGATCTACTGTGAGGAACAACAGGCAGTGGCATGGGGGGCGGTCACGGTCGAGGGGGTGGCCGCGGCCGTTGAGCCTGAAAGATCCAAGCCCCCGCCTAATCCCTGGAGGGATGTCGGCTCAGCAGGCGATATGTGCATAACCAATGGGGTCAAACTCGATCGATTTCCTCAATGGATAGAGCACTAGTGCATCACAGCTGTTGAAATGGATATAGGGAACCCAGCGCGAGTATCTGGGTGAGTTCATCCAATGCGAAACGTGACTCCTGTAGCAATGTTGGATCGACGAGATCCTTTTCGCAGAGCCGGTCCCGGTAGTGTCTGTCAATCCAGTTATTGAGCGAAACAAACAATCGATTATTGAAAATAACGGCTTGATTGACGCTTGCGAGTTCCTGCTCCGTGAGTACCACACGCAGACGAAGACAAGCCGGTCCGCCGCCATTGCGCATGCTCTGTTTCACATCGATCATCACCGCTTGCTTAATCGGGTTGTCTTCTTCGAGCAGTCTTTGCAGGTATTTCTTCACGGTGGGGAGCGTTTCACATTCCTTCGGTGCGATCAAGGCCATACCACCCTTTGGTAAAGTAACGAGTTGGCTGTTGAAGAGGTATGAATTCACTGCCTGCTCCACACTGACCTGCCGATTCTCTACCTCAATGAAATGAAACGATGCATGGGTGAAGGCGTTAGAAATTTCTTTTTCTAACTGGGTCTTATTTAGAAATGCCCGCTCATGAAAAAACAAGACGTTTTCATTACCCACCGCAATGACATCGTTATGGAATACTCCGGCATCGATCGCCGCTGGGTTTTGTTGGGCAAAGATCACTCGCGTTTGATCGAGTCGGTGTAGGCGGCTGATCGCCTGGGAAGCCTCTAACGTTTGACGCGCCGGATAGCGCTCGGGGGTAAATTGAGTACTCGATGCTTGTTTTCCATAAACGAATAATTGAATGCCGGCCCCACCATGGTGCTTGCACAATCGTGTGTGATTCGCGGCACCCTCATCGCTAAAGATGGCCGTAGAGGGTAGGGTATTGTGATGTTGGAAATGGTTTTGGTTGAGAAATACGCGCCGCAGTAGCTTGCCAGTAGTATCTGCTTCAATGGTGCGATGAAAATTGCTGATCAAGTTGGCGGGTGTGAAATGAACCTTGTTATCAGCAGAATCTGCGCTTGGAGAGACGCTTGCTGAATTTGCTGCCCACATGCTCGAAGCGGAGCAGCAGGCCGTGAATATATGCGGTGCTTTGCGCCAAGCCTGCGTTATTATTTGCCTATCGGAACCCGTGAATCCCAATTGGCGCAGTACCCCAATCGCAGGACGTTCCTGGGGTGCCAATACGCCTTGGGCGATGCCCATATCGTGTAATGTCTTCATTTTCAGCAATCCTTGCTTGGCGGCCTCCTTGGGATTGGAAACGTTATGGGCATGTTGCTTGGAAGCTTTATTTCCAAAAGCCAACCCACTGTAGTTGTGGGTTGGGCCCACCAGGCCATCGAAGTTAACTTCGTATGTGTTCACGGTTTATCGTCAGGTTCAAGCCTAACGACCCGAACTTTCTCACCAGAGGAAATCATCAGATCAGCTGCTGTTTGTTTATCGATCTCAAGGCTTTCCGGCGCGTTGAATTTGGCTTTGGCGATACAACATCGAAAGCCTTGTAGTCGTGTATTACTCACCAGGCAGAGCTCATCGCCGCTGGTTTCTTCAGTTATCTTAGCGTTCACGGTGCGACTTTTCTTCACTGCGCGGATTTCTTTGAGTCTGCACTCAAGCGTGGGACCCGCGTCGAAGATATCGACATATCCTTCATGACGAAATCCTTCTCGTTCCAGTATCTTGCGTGCGGGAAGCGTGTTTTTATGCACCTCACCGATGACCCGCTGTGCCTGTTGACTGAGAAACACTACGTAAATGGGGTGTTTAGGCATCAATTCGGCGATAAAAGATCGATTGCCGATACCCACCAGATAATCAGCCTCAGAGAATTCCATGGAAAAGAAGTGCTTACCCAGACTCTCCCAAAAGGGCGAGTAGCCTGATTTATTTGAGACACCACGCAGCTCGGCAATGACCTTCTCTGCAAAGCGTTCAGGGAATTGGGCTAAAAATAAAAAACGGCTTTTGGAAAGTAATTTACCATTGATGCCGCCACGGTAATCAGGGTCGAGATAAAGGGAACCCAGTTCAGTGTAACCCGTGTAGTCGTTACATAAGTGCAAAGCGGGAAAGGTCTTATGGACCTTGAGTGCCTTAGAGGCATGGACCTCGGTGCCGATACGATAACTGTAAAACGCTTCGGTCAAGCCCACGCCGGCCGTGACGGCGCAAATGCCGGCAATGTGTCCTTTAGCGGTATCGTCCAGGACGAACAGATATTGTTCCTCGCCGCGCTTAGAGACGGTTTTTTGAAAGGATGCTAACGATAGTTCGACTCTTTTTTTAAGTGATGCGCGATTGTTGGTAAGCGTGGTAATGCCTACCCCTGCGATCGATATCAGGCTTTCAATCGCCGGTATATCTGCCAGAGTGATCGGCCGAATAAGCATAAGTACGTCTAATGGGTAAGTTGTGACGAGAAAATGTAGCAGACCCGCGATGCAGGGTAAAAGGAAAACTAAAGCAGTACCACCTTTTTGGTTAATTTGGGTCTGATCCCATCACTCGCGCCTGTCGCAACGCCGAAATGTACGTTGCGTTCATTGATTTGAATTTCTCTACCTCATCGCGAAAGCTTGTGTCCTGAGATGAAATCGCCTCGTCTAGCAGATCTTTCGCAAACGCATACAGTTCGATGTCTAATTCATTACGTTCCATGATTGCGGCGATACTACTCTTCGGCAATAAGCTCGCCGAAGGCCTGTTGCGAGTCACGTGTTTTGGGTGATAACGAAGATCCTCCGTCCATCCGAGCCTTCGTTTCAACAAGATCAGCGTTTCGTCAAAGCGCTCGGTCAGGCCAACTACGGAAAAGTGCTCGCGAAGATTTTTTTTTGCCGTGTTCAGGACTGTTTTTGAATATCGACGCTGCTCTGGCTCAAGACCCGCTATGCGCCGGGTCTGATCATCGGACAGTTCCCGCAATGAGCACTTTTTTACGAATTCATCAAGGCGGATGTCTTCCGCCACAATCTTCGCATGCAACCCTGGATCAGGATTGGCCCATCTCCTTAGGTGATGATAGAGAGATACAATTCTATCTATGGGGTTTCGAATAAGCGTTACATAGGTCGATCGCTTAATGACGTATCGGTGGATTCCAAAGCAGAAATGCCCTGTCACCGCGCGTATATCGTTCCGGCCGAGCGCACGACTCACAGGCTCAGGAATTGCAAGATCCGGATCTTTGTTATAGAAGCCGACAGGGTAGTAATAGATTCCTCTGTGTAAGCGCTCCTTAGCTAGATATGTCTCCGCGCTGTAACGCTCAGAGCTGTGATAATTTCTGTATATACATGTTTTACGTAGTGTAGTGCCACCTGTTTTCGGTATATGAAGAAAAAGGATTATCTGATTGGCACTCATTGAGAGAACAGGGAGCTGTGTATTTAACTGAAGTTGAGGTACCCCACCGGCTCTGCCGTTACACAGAGGGTTTGGTGAACGTACACGTACACGTACACGTGCCCGAGGAAAAAATGAGATATCGCGTGCACTCTAACGAAAAGGTAATGTCCGGCCAAGCAATATCGAGCACGTCCACGTTCACGAGTATGGGACAAATAGCCATATCCCAGGCTTTTTCTTGGGTTACCCGCTATACGGGTGGTCTGTGATTTGACCGCGAGAGACTGGATAATAGTCACACCGACGGTTTTAACAAGATCTCGATGCGTCGATCCGGTCTGGTTGAGGTCCCCTTCGGTGTTTTCGGAGCTGCGGTGTCAAGCGATTTTACCCTATATTTAGGAATTCCATTCTTAATTAAATGGTTGGCGACGGTTTGCGCACGTAGTTTGGATAGGTTCGCTTGGTTGCCACCCTTATTGCTGTCAGTCGAGGAGGCCAGTACCTGAATCGTGAATCCTTGATAGTTACGCAGTACGAAGGCCAATTTGTCCAGTGTCTTTGATGCGGTTTGTTGAAGGTAAGGGCTGTGCGATGTAAATGAGATCTCTTTGCGCAGAGTGATTTTGAGTGAACCGTCATTGAGCCGTTCGACCTTAGGGGAATAATGCCGCAGGGCGGTTTCCAGATCCCGGTTTATCGATAGCTGCCCCCCTTTGGATTCGATGCCGGGGTCGGTGTGTCGTGGTTGGGCTGGTTTCGAGATTTTGCTTGGGGGCGCAATACTGGATAGCGAGGGCGGCCGTTGGTCGGCTGGTGGCCGTTTTTCGGGTTCTGTCGATGAGGTTTCTGGTCCGTCCGTATCCTCGTCGGGTATTCGGTATGAGCGCGGCCAGTAAGGATCCTGAGCGCGTTGTTTAATGGTACGCAAACTTGCCTCTGGATCGCTGCTCGTTGGGGCTTTCGCATCGTTGCTGCTGCCCCGCTCCGAGGCAAGGGGGGAATCCAGGCTATCTTCAGGACCAGGAAGAAGTGTGTAGGGCTCTATCGCCGAGTTCAAGATGTCCGAAGAAGTTTCCTTTTGGGCATAGATATAGGTCGGTGTCTGCTCAGTTGCAGGTTCGGTTACAATGCTGGGTTCCGTGTCATTATGGCTATTCAGTGGATTATTGGAATCGAATATCTTTCCCACAGTATCGGCAACATTGCCTGGATTAATGACGAGGTAACCATAGCTGCCGCCGAATACCGCGGCAAAAATCAATGCTGCTACAATGGGTCGCGTAAGGTTGCGGTTCCTGGGCGAAGCGTGTTTCATCCTGGGATGAACGGGTGGCATATTGTGATTTTGCTCGACCGGCCGCTGCTGCGTTTTCGTTGCCTCGCGCCTATAATGATTTTCCGGCCTGACGTTTGCGCGAGGGGCACTCGCGACCTTGTTGTCGAGTATAGGGGCTTTGCGTTTAACTCCTTGATGCGGGGTCCTTAACGATTGTGGCGGCCAAGGTTTCGGTTCGGGCCGATCTTGAGCCACTGGCTCGGTGGGTGTGTTTGCTGGTGATGGGATGGTAGGTGAACCGGGCGCTGAAGACCGTCGGACCAAATCGGCGCCTCTCGACCTTGGGCGATGTTCCCGAACAATGGTATTGTCCTGAATGTTGTGATTCACGCTGGGCCTGCTGGCCTGCTGGGAGACCGCACGCATTGAGATATCCTGGGGCTGCGCTGCCTCGGGAACGGTCATCTCTAGAGGCAGTTCTGCCACTACCTGGCGTACATCATGTTCGTTGAAGACATGTAGCTCTTCCACTTGCCCATGCAGCAACAAGCGGGAGCAGATCAAGTTGATGCGTCGCGGGATTCCAATGCTGTATCGATAAATAAGCTCGAATGCCTCATTGGAAATAATAGGGTCTCCGTTCCAGCCTACTACAGTCAGGCGATGTTCTATATATTCACGGGTTTCGTTGATATCCAAGGATTCGAAGTGGCAAACCGTAACCAGCCGTTGGCGCAACTGCTCCATCTGAGTGCTCCTTACCAGGTCCTGCAGTGCGGGTTGGCCAAGTAAAAAGATCTGTAGCAGAGGTTGTTCGTTTTGCTGTATGTTGGATAGCAGCCGTAATTCCTCTAATGTCTCAGTGGAAAGATGCTGGGCCTCGTCGATGATCAGCAGGGCCCTGCGATTCGAGTCATATAATTGAATCAACATCTCTTGCAGACGCATCAAGACGGTAGCCTTATCCATCGCCGTGGCATCTATGCCGAATGAATAGGCCACCATGCGCAGCAGATCATTGAGTTCGAGCTGGGTGGTAACGAGCTTGGCAACCACCAGGTCATGGGAGGCATATTCCGACAGCAGGTCATTGATTACCGTGGATTTGCCGGTACCTGGTTCACCCGTAATAACAACTATTCCCTCTCCGCGAAGCAGGCCATACTCAAGGTAGTTCCTCGCTTTGAGATAGGATCTATGGGGGTAGGAAAAGCGGTAGTCCGGGCTTATTCTGAACGGATCTTCGCTGAAACCATAAAAAACTTCATACATGGATTAGTGTTATCGTAGGGCTGCGTTGTTGCGGGTAGGTGGGCTTCTAATGACCCTATATATTTCCTGGTA
>JBDLIZ010000048.1:0-17176 GCA_039714615.1 Pseudomonadota bacterium
ACGCAACTATCGCTAAAACGTTGGGCTTCGTTCCTCAGCGCCAACCTACGCTATTCGTTTTGGTATCAAGGCATAATCCGCGAGTTCAGGGTATCTGAAATTAGATTCAAAAAACGAAGAAGGGGGTCACATCTCACATTCCTACATTTAAAAATTCCCTTTTTCTTTTGGCTGAGAACACCCCACCCAAACCCTGTCATCGGACGGGGCTTTTTATTTTGGTCACAGAAAGTTTAGGCTTGCGATGTTGCGTTATTTACCTCTCCCATAACAATGCAATAACGCAAGCCAGACCCCGCCCCTAGACCCCGCCCCTAGACCCCGCCCCTAGACCCCGCCCCTAGACATTTCATCTATCATTACTCCAGCCTCTGACAGGCGCAGCAGACCGCCTCAATGGTCTGGGTCTGCCATCGGTTTCAGGCCTACGATCTGGCTCTGCATCTGTTCCTGATCGGCCTGCCGGATAACAGCGGAAACTATAAGTATCTCTCCGCATTGGAGTCCGCGGCACAACACTGTAAACGGCTAGATGAGTTGATAGGGAACTATGAGAAACTCGCCCCGCAGGACAAACGCCTCTATGGTCGGATCAAATCGCTTAACAAGCGTATCGCGGGACAGAAATGAAGCGTTGCTGATCTATCCGCTCGGCCTGGGCGGCGATCTATTTGTCTTTAGTTCGCCGAGGAATTGCACAATACCATGCGCGTGATCAAGGAGTATCTGGCCCGGATAATTCATGAATTCAGGTGATGATTGCGCAGGATGTTGTTTTCACAAGGGGTTTTCCGAAGGCGTCGCATATCCTTGATTACGGGCAACTGAGGAAAATTTCTTGTGGAATCAACAGACCAGCGAGGGCACGCGCAATTTATGAATTATCCGAGCTAGGAGCCGGTCGGACTTAGGGGGCAGCCAACAGATATTCTGATGGTGCTGGCCGCGTGATGGCAGATTTGGGAGAGGGTCCCCAGGGACCCTCTTTTCTGGATTGCAGCTGTTCTACTTCTGTTTGTGGCAGGTCATGCAGTTGGTAGGATCCTTGGTGCTGAACGCCATATCACCATTGTGGCATACTCCACACCATTTTCCTTCGTTCATTCCGGCCATGGTCATCTTGGCCGTCCCTTTTTTCTGCTCGAAGTTGTCTTTATGACAATCCATGCACTGATTCCCTTTTTCCATGTGGGTTTGTCCTGAGAACGTGACCGTGCCCATTGGGTGTTCCCAGGTAATATCCATTCCTGGTGGAACTGCGGAAACTGTACTCAGGCCGGTAAGGAAGAACAGCGCTAATGCGGTTGAAATCAATATTCTCATGGGCTTTCTCCTTCTATCTCCTGGAAAGACATTATTGTTGTTTACCTCGAATATTTAGCGTAGCAATACGAGGCAGTGAAACATCATACCGCTCCGGTCATAATGGCATATTTAACATTAGTTAGTGTCCTCCCCGGTAGGCCAGGTCAGCAGAGCGATTTCAGTTGCCAGCGAATTATTAACACATCTCGCATCAAAACTAAAGTCTGAGAATGCCGTTGGATAGGATTGATGTTTGTCTAAGTGTGTGATTTATAAATAGAAAAAAATCTTTTGATTACTGTGGATGAGACATTCAATCTTGGGGCGATGTGGATCGCATGGAGCGTATTCGGGTATTATGCATCATCTTCTACCTCTAGGATCCTGTCGGACTTAGAGATTGGTCGATCGGCTGGTGCATAGATGGACGTTGAAACGATTGAAAAACTCAATGAGATCGGCATTGCCCTTTCCAGCGAAAGGAATATCGCTCACTTGTTGGGGCGGATCCTAACCGGGGCTAAAGATATCACCAATGCCGATGCCGGTTCCCTGTACAGCATGACGCAAGATGATAGTTTACGTTTTGAGATTGTTTTAAACGATACCTTGGGGCTGGCTATGGGAGGGTATGCGGCGGCTGAGGTCTGTTGGGCTCCGATACCGCTGCATGATGAAACGGGTTGCCCCAATACCCGCCTGATTGTCGTGTATGCGGTTACCCATAATGTCACGGTCAATATTCCCGATGTCTACAAATCTGCCGAGAAATTTGATTTTTCGGGAACCAGGACGTTTGATCGAGAATTCGGCTATCAATCCAGATCCTTACTTGCCGTACCATTAACGGATTCGGAAAATCAGGTTATCGGTGTTTTTCAGCTGATCAATGCGCAAGGGCGTGCTGGTTCGGAAATCGTGCCTTTTTCCCGGGAGCAGCAGCGCCTGGTAGAATCTCTCGCCTCTCAGGCGGCGGTGGCATTGACACGATATCGGCTTGCTCAAGACCAGGCCAGATCACGGGCAGCGGTCTTGGTTTTTAATGAACACACAGGTGAGCAGGATCTATTTTCAGCGCCAAATCTTGCAGCTCGTTTGGAGGCCTATGCCCTATCCAAGAAGGCCGCGCGAGAGATCTCCCAACAGGTGTATCGGCATTTGCTGGAGCGTAAACAGAGCGAGATTTCCGTCGATGAGCTCGATCAACTCACCCATCAAGAACTCAGCAAGGGTTTGGGTGCCAAGGTGGCACGACGTTTGCCTGTCTGGAAACGGTTTCGGCAAAGCGGGCGGCCACTGTTTTTACTCATCGGCGGGGCCACCGGGACCGGTAAAAGCACAGTGGCCGCTGAGCTTGCCCGGCGGTTGAGGATAGAGCGCATACACTCCACGGATACGCTGCGTGAGGTCATGCGGCTCATGGTGTCAGAGGCGATAGCACCGGCGCTTCACTGTTCCTCATATTCTGCCTGGAAGGCCGTGTTTGACGGCCATGCTGCATCACGATTAGACAATAATATTCTCATCATCGAGGGTTACAAAGCGCAGGCGAGAACTGTCACGGCCGCTATTGATGGGGTGATTAAACGCGCCATGGAAGAGAACGTATCATGCATCATAGAGGGCGTTCATCTGCATCCATCATATAAGGAACGGATTCAAGCGCAATCCGAGGCGGTGGTCGTACCGATCATGCTTGCCGTTCCCGATCGTCTGCGGTTTAAATCCTACTTTAAATCCCGCGGTCGTAAGGCCTCCGCCCGAGACACCGAAAACCATCTCAGACACGTGGACACGATCTGGCAACTGCAGGCCTATTTCTTATCCGAGGCGGAACGTTGCCGCATCCCCGTGATTCCAAATCTGAATCAGTTGCAAACCGTCCGTCAGATCCTTGGGATTGTGACAGAAACACTGGAGCAAGAGTTCTAATTCGGTTTGGCCCGGACGTATAGGGATGGAGATATGGATTTTTGGAGGCCATGAATAAATTGCAATAAAAAAGTCATTAAAAAGTAATATTTATTTCATATTACTTTGGTACGATAAGCTTTGCTTAAAGGTCTCATTAATCGCATTGAATGCAGGTTTCAATCATCAGGAGAGGCCAGATTTAAGTGCTACGGTGGCCCAGTGTCACCCAAGCTTAAAGCTGCATTTCAATAATAATAAAGTCGTACTTGGCAAGTGTGATCTTTGCGAGGCTGGTGCTCATTGTTTGGGGTGGATACTGCATGCGAATGCAGGTCGAATGAGGTCGGTTATTCGTGGAGAGATGCTTGCTCCATTGGGCATAAGTGGCATGGTAGCCGAGCTGATGAGCCTCTTTTACAGTGGTCTCATCGGCTTCCCTTTTGCGTGAGTCCTGTCATCTGCGCCAGGTGTGGGGCCACGTTCTTCGGTTTTATCTTCTTTTATTTCTAATATCGCCTCGTTATTTGCTCCCATCTGAGACACCTTCTACGGGTATAATCTTTGGTTAAACTAAGGAGGTTGCCGCCGTTGAGTGATGATCAATCCCGCCGTAAGATTCTGCGCGGTACCGTCAAGTTGATGATACTGGTAGTGTTTGCATGGCTTGCCTGGATGGTTTCAGGCTATATGACACAATCCCCCGATCCTGAGCGCCGTACCGGATTGAGCATAGACCTCATGGGACTGGCAGCGGGTGACTATATGATCGTGCGCTGGGACCATCGTAAACTCTATGTCTGGCACCGCAGCGACGCGATGCTGAGGCAGCTGCGAGGTTATGAAGACCGTCTTGAAGATCCCGATTCATCCCGTTCACGGCAGCCTGAGGCAGCGACTAACCACTATCGCAGTCTCGATCCCCACTACTTGGTTATCTATGCCCGTAACAATGATCGGGATTGCGAGGTCGAGGCATTAGGGACCTCCCCGTCGGAACTCCCAGTGACACCCTGGTTCGGCGGTTTCGCGGATAGCTGCCAAAGTGTGTATTATGATCTTGCCGGGCGCGCCTACGCCTCTCAAGGTGTTCAGCGCAACCTTGAGGTGCCGGCACACCAGATCCTCGGGGGCAAATTGTACCTCATGGAAGAAGAATAGCCCTGCTGAAGACACCTGACGGGGAGAGTGGCCCTTCGAGTTTGTCGGGTATGCATGGCCGTAAGGAACCCCATCGACGCACCCGTATCCACGGCGGCGAGGGAAGGGCGAGCGAGTAACTCACTCGTCCTTCCCCGAATCAGGTGGTTACTTGATTTTCACCTCTATCTGCTTTGGTTTGGCTGCTTCTAACTTTGGAATAGTCAGATTGAGAACACCGTTTTTGTACTCTGCCTCAACCTGGTCCGTATCGACTGACTGCGGTAGCGTAAAACTCCGTACAAAAGACCCGTAAGCGCATTCTACTCGATGGTGTTTTTTGTCTTCGGTTTCAACCTTCTTTTCACCTCGGATGGTTAAAACGCCATTGTCGATGTCGATATGTACATCTTCTTTATCCACGCCGGGCAACTCAGCCTTAACGGCAAAGGCATCTTCTGTTTCATCGATATCGATGAGGGGCATCCAGTCTCCGGCCTCAAATGTTCGGTCATCACTTTTTGCTATCGATTTTCTTGCCGATCTGCTGTACCTGTCCAGCAATTCTTCCATTTCACGGAATGGATCCCAGAGAGTTAAACTCATGCTATTTCTCCTATTATTGATCGGTGAAAGATTCACATAATTTATATATGTAGGCTAATGCGCATGAATTCAATTGATCTATATCAACTCCTTTGCAATCCAATATTATTTGTATTCTGCAAACGATCATGCTTACAGAGTGCAAGATCTAGGTTTAAGCATGCCTCTACGCGGCGCGCCCTACAGGCCAATCAACTCCGCATTCAGCCCTGCACTTTTAACGGTAGCCAATAGATGCTGGGAGCTGGTTTTTTCCGGGTTGTATTCTACAATCATCAAATGGGGTTTTACATCGTGATAGCCAACACTGACAACCCCTTCTTGATCCCGGACCTTGTTGGTTAAATCGGCTTGTCGGGCCGGGTCCAAAGTTTCATCGATATGAATGGTGACATCTACAAGTGTGATATCCATTATTGAGCCTCAGTGTGAACATCGTTGGTTATGACAGGAATAATATCCTTCCTACCTTACTTGTATATGTGTTCGATGCGTTTTGCAAGTTGCTATTACCACAATCTCAATCCTATGCGGAATTACCCTGGGTAAACTCCATGTCGAAGGCGGCATGCATCAGCGTACGCGTGTAGCTGGCGCGCGGTTGGTGGAATATTTCCTTAGCCTGGCCATGTTCCACTACCCGCCCGTTGCGCATGACGATGACCTCATCGCTCAACGCCCGCACGACCTTGAGGTCATGGCTGATGAACAGATAGGCGAGTTTGTATCTGGCCTGCAGCTGGCGCAACAGATCGACGATCTGGGCCTGTACCGACATGTCTAAGGCCGAGGTAGGTTCATCGAGTACCACGAAGTGGGGTTTCAGCACCATCGCCCGGGCAATGGCGATGCGCTGGCGTTGACCACCGGAGAATTCATGCGGATAACGGTGGCGATTGCCGGGGTCCAGCCCGACCTCTTCCAGGGCCTGGATGATCATGGCATCACGTTCGCCCTGAGAGTCTCCGATGTTGTGGACCTTGAGGCCTTCTTCGATGATTTGCTCAACCGACATGCGAGGACTCAAACTTCCGAAGGGATCTTGAAAAACGATCTGCATTTCACGACGCAGGGGGCGCAGGTTGCGTGATCTAAGGTCCTGTATCTCACGGCCCTTAAACTGAATGACACCAGCGCTTTTTTCCAGCCGCAGCAGCGCCAAACCTAGGGTGGTTTTCCCTGAGCCGCTTTCTCCAACCACCCCCACGGTATGCCCTTCGCGAACCTTCAGGGTGATGCCGTCCACGGCCTTGATATGATCTACAGTGCGACGCAACACCCCGGCCCTGATGGGGAACCAGACCTTGATCTTCTCCGTGCTCATGATTACTGGCGCATCGGCAGGTGCCGTGAGGGGCTCTCCTTTGGGCTCGGCGGCGAGCAGGCGTTGAGTGTAGGGGTGGTCGGGTCGTTGAAAGATGTCTTCGACCTGGCCCTGTTCCACGATCTCTCCCTCATGCATCACGTAGACTCGTTTGGCCATCTTACGAACGATACCCAGATCGTGAGTGATGAGCAGCATCGCCATGCCGAGGCGGCTTTGTACCTCCCTCAATAAGGTGAGGATCTGTGCCTGGATGGTCACGTCCAGGGCCGTGGTGGGTTCATCGGCGATCAGCAGTTCCGGCTGGTTGGCTAGCGCCATGGCGATCATCACGCGCTGGCGCTGGCCTCCGGAGAGCTGGTGAGGAAAGCTCTTGAGCCGTTGTTCAGGATTGGATATACCCACCAGGGTGAGCAGTTCCAGGATCCTTGAGCGTGCCTTCTTGCCACTGATCCCCTGGTGTAGCGACAGGGCCTCATTGATCTGTTTATCAATATTGTGCAATGGGTTGAGTGAGGTCATGGGTTCTTGGAATATCATGCTTACCGCACTACCGCGAACCTCCCATAGGCGGGTCTGGGGGACACCGATCATCTCCTTGCCGTTGAGGCGGATACTCCCGGCGGGGTGGTGGGCCTGCGGATAAGGCAGTAGCTGCGGGATCGATAGTGCGGTGACCGATTTTCCAGAACCACTCTCGCCGACCAGAGCGATGGTCTCTCCCTTGCGAATGTCGAGCGAGACGTTTTTTACAGCCTGAACCTCATTGTCCCCGCTGCCAAACGATACGTGTAGATTACGGATGTCCAACAGGAATTCTGAGGTCATTTTAGCGTGGTCAGTTTGCGGGGATCGAAGGCATCTCGGGCGGCCTCACCGATGAATATCAACAGGCTCAGCATGATGGCGAGTGCCAAAAAGGCCGTGATACCCAGCCAGGGGGCCTGCAGATTAGCCTTGCCTTGGGCCAGCAGCTCTCCCAATGAGGGCGAACCGGGGGGCAGACCGAAACCGAGAAAGTCCAGCGAGGTCAGGGTGGTGATGGAGCCGTTGAGGATAAACGGCAGGAAGGTCAGGGTAGCAACCATGGCATTGGGAAGCACATGACGAAACATAGTGGTAATGTGACCGACCCCAAGGGCGCGCGCCGCGCGGACATATTCGAAATTACGGGCCCGCAGAAACTCGGCCCGCACCACACCCACCAGCGCCATCCAGCTGAACAACAGCATTAAACCCAGCAGCCACCAGAAATTGGGTTCTACTACGCTGGCGAGGATGATCAGTAGAAACAGCACCGGCAGGCCCGACCAGATCTCGATGAAGCGCTGAAACAACAGATCCGTCCAGCCTCCGTAATAACCCTGTACGGCACCGGCCACGACGCCGATCACGGAACTCGTCAGGGTCAGCGTCAGGCCAAACAGGATCGATATGCGAAATCCGTAGATCAGCCGGGCGGCGACATCGCGGCCCTGGTCGTCAGTACCCAGCCAGTTCTCGGTGGAAGGCGGTGCCGGTGCGGGCACCGGCAGGTCATAATTGATGGTTCCATAGCTATAGGGGATGGGTGGCCAGAGCATCCAGCCCTGGTCGTTGATGAGTTCCTTCACGTAGGGGTCGCGGAAATCGGTTTCGGTCTCGAATTCTCCGCCGAAGGTGGTTTCCGGATGAATCGTAAAAATGGGAAAGTAGAATGTCTGCTCATAGGACACCAGCAGCGGTTTATCGTTGGCGATGAATTCGGCGAACAGGCTCAGGCTGAACAGCACCAAAAAGATCCACAATGAATAGTAGCCACGGCGGTTGCGGCGAAAATTCTGTAACCGACGCTGGTTGATGGGATTGAGTTGGGATTTGATCAAGGTCGTTATCACTATTCTCTAGGGTCTTTCACACTTCCCGCGTCTCGAAGTCGATACGCGGATCGATGATCACATACATCAGGTCACCGATGAGATTGAGCAACAGGCCCAGCAGGGTAAAAAAGAACAGGGTGCCGAACATGACTGGATAGTCCCGGTTGATGGCCGCCTCGAAGCCCAGTAATCCGAGCCCGTCGAGGGAGAAAATGACCTCTATGAGCAGCGCACCGGTGAACAATACGCCGATGAAGGCACTGGGAAATCCGGCCACCACGATGAGCATGGCGTTGCGGAAGACATGACCCAGCAACACACGTCTTTCGCTGACGCCTTTGGCGCGGGCCGTGATTACATACTGCTTGTTGATCTCTTCCAGAAACGAATTCTTAGTCAGCATGGTCAGGCTGGCGAAGCCGCCGATGACCATGGCCAACACCGGAAGAGTGATATGCCAAAAATAATCGAGTATGCGTTGGGGCCAGCTCAACGCTTCCCAGTGATCGGAAAACAGACCGCGTAAGGGGAACCAGTCCAGAAAGCTGCCACCGGCGAATAACACCACCAGCAGTACCGCAAACAAAAACCCGGGGATGGCATAACCTACGATGATCACCCCGCTGCTCCATACGTCGAACCGGGAGCCGTCCCGTACCGCCTTGGTGATTCCCAAGGGAATGGAGATCAGATAGACCAGCAGGGTGGTCCACAACCCAAGTGAGATGGACACGGGCATCTTGTCGATGACTAATTCCACCACTGATCGGTCTCGGTAAAAACTGTCGCCAAAATCGAATTTCAGATAATTCCCGATCATCTGCCAGAATCGCTCATGCGCCGGTTTATCGAAGCCGTAGAGCCGTTCGATTTCGGCGATCAGTTCCGGATCGATGCCCCGGGCTCCGCGGTACTTGCTGGCGCCGCTATCTGTAGTGGCGTGCGGCAGTGCCTGAGCTGCGCTGAGATCACTCTGCGCGCTACCCCCCAGTCTCGCGGTGGCCGCGACATCGTGTCCCTTGAGGGTGGCGATGACCCGCTCAACAGGTCCTCCGGGAGCGGCCTGAACGATCAAGAAATTGATGACCATGATGCCGAACAGGGTGGGGATGATCAGCAGCAGGCGGCGTATGATATAGGCAGTCATGGATTATTTTTTGGCACCGGCAGGAGGTGTCTTTGCGGGTTGTTTGCTCAGGGCGGCCTGTTTGTCCGGGTCTATCCACCAGTTGTTAAATCCCAGGGCATATTTCGGTGATTTCTCCGGGCGCGCGAACTTGTCCCAGTAGGCCACGCGGAATTGCCGCAGATGCCAGTGTGGAATGACGTAATGGTTCCATAATAATACCCTGTCCAGCGCCTTGGTTAGGGTAATCAAGCCCTGCCGGTCGGGGGCGGCAATGAGCCGCTCTACCAGCTCATCCACTACGGGGGCCTTGATCCCGGCCAGATTGCGGCTGCCCGGCACATCGGCCTTGCTTGAGTTCCAGAAATCGCGCTGTTCGTTGCCGGGAGACAGGCTCTGGCCCAGGGTGATGACGACCATGTCGAAATCGAAATCTTCTACTCGACGCTCATACTGGGCGCTATCTACGGTGCGCACACTCATCCCGATGCCGATGCGTTTGAGATTACGCTTGAAGGGCAGGGCTACCCGCTCGAACGATGGACTGACCAACAGCAGTTCGAATCTCAAGGGTTTGCCGGTTTCGCGGTGCACGAGCCTGCCTTCCTTAATCTGCCAGCCGGCCTGTTTCAACAGTCTCAAGGCCTGACGCAGATTGGCCCGCAGGTTCCCGGAACCGTCGGTAGCCGGGGGTTGATAGACCTTGGTGAAGACTTCCTCGGGGATGCGGTCTCGGTAGGGCTTAAGAATACCTAGTTCCGCCGCGCTCGGCTGATCTTTGGAGGCCAGTTCGGAGTTGGAGTAATAGCTCTTAGTGCGGGTGTAGGCGCCATAGAACAGATTCTTATTGGTCCATTCGAAATCGAAGGCATAACCGATCGCCTGGCGCACCCGGCGGTCCTTGAAAATCGCCTGGCGGGTGTTGAACACGAAACCCTGCATTCCGGTGGGTTGTTGGTGACGAATATTTTCCTTCTTGATCAATCCCTGCTTTAAGGCTGGATTGTCATAGGCGGTGGCCCAATTCTTGGCTACATTTTCCTGGCGAAAATCATATTCCCCGGCCTTGAAGGCCTCCAGCGCCACGGTGCTGTCGCGGTAATAGTCATAGCGGATGACATCGAAGTTATTACGCCCCACGTTTACGGGCAGATCGGTCGCCCAGTAGTTAGGGTCCCGGCGGTAGGTGATCGATCGGCCTGGGTCGATCGAGGTCACCTTGTAGGGACCGCTGCCCAGGGGTGCCTGCAGGGTGGTTTTTGCAAAATCGCGGTTTTGCCAGTAGGCCTTCGACAGGACGGGGAGCTGACCCACGATCAGTGGAAGTTCGCGGTTGTGGCCGCCCGAGAAGCTGAATTTCACCTTGCGCTCACCCACCTTTTCCGCCTTTATCACATCGGCGTAATAGGCCCGGTAAAAGGGATGGCCCTTGGTCTTGAGGGCGTTGAGGGTGAAGATGACGTCCTCCACGGTCACTGGGCTGCCGTCCTGAAAACGGGCTTGTGCCCTGAGGGTATAGGCGACCCAGGATCTGTCCTCGGGTATCTCGATGGTCTCTGCTAGAAGACCATATTCCGAGAAGGCCTCATCGTCGGAATGAAAAGTAAGGGTATCGAAAAGCCCCGACAATCCCGCCGCGGCCATGCCCTTGAGAATGAAAGGATTGAGATTATCAAAGGTACCAATTTCCGCCAGCAGTACCTCTCCCCCCTTAAGTGCCCGGGGTTCAACGTAATCGAAGTGTTTGAAGCCAGGGTCATATTTGGGCTCACCATGCATGGCCAGGGCATGGCCGATGATAGTGGTTTCGCTCAGAGCAGTACCGCAATGCACGATGAGTAACAAAGCAGCCGCGATGCGCAAGGCGCAGATTCTTGACATGCAGGTTTCCCCTTCAAGTGAAACCGGTTGAACAAAGGTGGCAACAATAACAGAGATTCCGGTGTTTGATTAGGCTTGTCGGTGAATGTTCAACCTACAATGCAGGGGTCCTTGTCGTATATCAATTTTTTACCTACCAGACGAGGCGGGGGTTGCCAGGCCGCTGATTCCAGCCGATACTTTCAGCCTCGACTCTGACGACTCTACGCGAGAAGGGATGATCTATGCTTATTACCGCCGTTTATCCGGGAAGCTTTGACCCCATAACCAACGCGCATACCGATCTTGCAAGGCGTGCAGCGCGCCTGTTCGATCATGTGATCGTGGCCATCGCGACCAATCCTGCCAAGACCCCATTATTCTCTTTCGAAGAGCGGGTCGAGTTGGCCCGCCAAGTATTGGGGGGGCTGGACAATGTCAGTGTCAAGGGGATCGACGGCTTGCTGGTGGGGTTCGCCCGTACCCAGAATGCTCGTGTCATCTTGCGTGGATTACGGGCGGTTTCCGATTTCGAATTTGAATTCCAACTGGCGGCGATGAACCGTAACCTGGCCCCGGAGCTGGAATCCATGTTTCTCACCCCGGCCGAACAATATGCCTTCATCTCTTCGAGCCTGGTCCGGGAGGTGGCCTCATTGGGGGGTGACATAAAGGCCTTTGTAGCCCCCGAGGTCGCGACTGCGCTGCAAAGGCGCTTGGGGTAGAATGGACCCAATTGAAATACGCTGAGAAGGATATTGATCATGGCGTTGATGATCACCGATGAATGTATTAACTGTGACGTGTGCGAGCCGGAGTGTCCAAATAGTGCGATATCACCCGGTGAAGAGATCTATGAGATTGATTCCCAGCTATGCACGGAATGTATCGGTCATTACGATACTCCGCAATGCGTTGAGGTCTGTCCGGTAGAGTGCATCCCGGTCAATCCGGATTTTATCGAGACCAAGGAGGAGCTCATGCTCAAATATAAGGCCTTGATGGCAGCACAATGATGGATAAAGTGCATAATTGTTGGTTTAGGAGGCCCCGATGTAGGGCCTTTTTTATTCTTATCCTGGCGGTTGGTCTGGCGTTGTCCGGCGCTCAGGCCGAGACCCGCCCCAAGCCATCGGCAAATGCACTCGCCAGTGCGCATCCCCTGGCTACCGAGGCGGGTTTGCGGGTGCTTGATGAAGGCGGCAACGCCTTCGATGCGGCCGTTGCGGTAACTGCCGTTCTGGCAGTGGTAGAACCCTATAGCAGTGGTTTGGGGGGCGGTGGGTTTTGGTTGTTGCATCGAGCCAGCGATGGCTTCGAGGTGATGATCGATGGGCGTGAGCGGGCACCGCTAGCGGCCAGTGCGGATATGTATCTGGATGCCAGCGGTAAGGTGAGGACGGGACGATCCGTGGATGGTGCGCTGGCTGCGGGTATCCCGGGTACGGTAGCCGCGCTTGAACACCTGTCCACTAAGTACGGTGTATTACCACTCAAAAGGACATTGGCCGAGGCGATAAGGTTGGCCGAGCAGGGTTTCCCGATAGATGAGGTGTATCGTTCGCGAGCGCGATTTCGCCACCAGGCATTACGCTCCTCTCCGGCAGCGGCAGAGATCTTTCTTGTCGAAGGTGAGATTCCAGAGCTGGGAGATCTGATTCGTCAGCCAGAGCTTGGTGCGGTATTGCGCCTGATTGCCCAACAAGGTAAGGAAGGCTTTTATCGAGGAATTTTTGCTGAACGCCTGGTCGCTGGGGTAAGGCAGGCTGGCGGAATATGGACCCTTGAAGATCTCCATCAATACCGGATCGTGGAGCGCAAACCCGTTTACGGACAATACCAGGGCACAAGACTTACTAGTGCCGCACCGCCGTCTTCTGGCGGTGTGGCATTGGTGGAAATGCTCAATATACTCTCGGGTTATCCGCTGCAATCCATGGACGAGATGACCCGGTTTCACCTTACTGTCGAGGCTATGCGCCGAGCCTACCGTGATCGGGCGCAATACCTGGGTGATCCAGATGGGGTCGAATTACCTCTAGAGCGGTTGACCTCACCTTTCTACGCCGCCGGGTTGCGTGCCGGGATCCGCAGGGATCGGGCGACGCTCAGCGCACAGCTGCCCGGTTATGCCTCGGCCCGCCCGCAGGCCAGGGATACCACCCATTTTTCCATACTCGATCGAGCTGGTAACCGGGTGGCGGCGACTCTGTCGATCAATTACCCCTTTGGTTCTGGTTTCATGCCCCCTGGTTCTGGGATATTGCTCAACGATGAGATGGATGATTTCGCCATCAAGCCCGGCAGTCCGAATGTCTATGGTCTGGTAGGGGCCGAGGCCAATGCCATCGCCCCGGGTAAACGCATGTTGTCCAGCATGACACCCACGTTTCTAGATGACGGTAGGCGGATTGCCATTCTTGGAACGCCCGGTGGCAGCCGGATTATCACCATGGCGTTATTGGCGGTTCTGGAGTTTACTCGCGGTGGCGAGATCCAAGAAATCGTGGATAGGCCCCGCTTCCATCATCAATACCTGCCCGATATCCTGTACTTAGAGCCTGGGGCCTTGGATGAAAGCGGCGAGACCGCTTTGCGGGATCTAGGTCATAACCCCCGTCGCTTGCAAAGCGACTACGGCAATATGCAGATCATTATCTGGGATCGGCGTGACAATGTGGTTAATGCCGCTTCAGATAGGCGTGGTATCGGTGCGGCTATGGTGCGCTAAGGAGTGCTACCGTTCTCTGGAGGCATCATCCAGGCCCCGCCTTACTTCGACATTTCAAGGCTGAAATTGAAGGTCTGATGTAATAATTATCTTGTCTACATAGGTATTATCCTCATCTGATCGAGCAAGAGATCTAAGACGCCGTGCCTGACACGTACCGAATGTCCAGATTCATCCAAGAGAGTTTTGTCGTTTGCTTCATCCACGGCAATTCGAAAAGGATCGGGAGATGGGTTTTCTTTTTCAGATAGACCGTCACCGCGCTCCCTTCGATGGAGACCCTGGCGCCGTTTTCCAGAAATTTGCGGTTAATCGCGAGTTTTCTGGGGACACAATGCTCAATTAACGTAGGCATGGGATTGTGTCCCCAGAAAACCCTCCAAGGGAGAGATTGCTTTACGACGGTTTGCTCCTGCATCCATGCAGGGCAATGTAGCGGCACGGGTAATCCAGCTTGTCCCGCTCGCTGGCTTTGCTGGCCACGCCGGTATGGAGTGAGAACCCAGCCACCTGTCCTCCGTTCAGCATTCATTCATCTACCCGGTGTTACTATAGGGCCATCGCAATAACCCGATTGTGTTTATCCAGATGGAGAATGAATCATGAAACTGTATTCGACATTTAACAAGTTGCCCCTGATTGCCCTGCTGTCCCTGGGACTGGCGTGTTCACCGCTGGTCGCTAGCGCCGATGATGGCGACCGTGGCCGGCATGGCCATTATCAACAGGATCGTGGCAATTCCCACCACAGGGCCGATCACCGCAGGGATTACCGTGATTATCAACATGACCGCCGTTATGACAAGCGGGGCGGTTATAGCAAGCATAAAAAATCACACCATGACCGCCGTTATGACAAGCGGGGCGGTTATAGCAAGCATAAAAAATCACACCCTGTGAAGTCACCCATCATTCATCACGGTCACAGACACAACATCCCGCGTCACCGCGTCCGGCGTCACCGCGATATCGTGGTTGTGCGTCCCTACGGTCATTTGTATCCCGGCTACGGCCACTACTTCTACGACGACGATGCCTACAAGTGGCTGGCCTTCACCTCCATCGCCGTGAAGTTGCTGGACAATCTCAATGAGCAGCAACAACGCGAGCATGAAACCGCACAGGTGCATGCCACGACGGCACCGATCGGTGAAACCATTTACTGGCGTGAAGGCAACGCATCCGGGTATGTGACTGCTACCCGTGAAGGCAGCAGCAGCTCCGGTCGCTATTGCCGCGAGTTTCAGCATGAGGTCACCATCGGCGGCAAAAGAGAGCAGAGCTACGGCACCGCCTGCCGCCAACCTGACGGCAGCTGGGAATTGATCTCCACCGGTCAGTAATCCCCGTATTCTTCTGTCTCAGTTGTTGTAGTGATTACGGTCAGTTAAACAAGCCCGGCGGCGCCCGCGGCTCCGTCCGCAGCACAATTACAGGTTACAGCCATTCGTGGAAGGGCTCTTTGCTCGTTGTTGAATGACCGCAACTAACAGAAAGTGCCAGTTAGATTGCGGTATGTGAACGTTCGGTTTTGGCCCGGGTTTTGTCATTCTGATCAAAGGCAGGGCATGCCTCAACGTTTAAAGGGGACGCTATCCTTTAGCATGCTGTACACTTTCCTGCATGCCACGCCTAGCAAGGACAGTATTTTCCGAAATACCCCATCACATCACCCAGAGAGGCAATCGAGGGGAAGACGTGTTTTTTGTTGAAGAAGATTATCAAACCTACCTGGAGTGGCTTGAGCATTACAGCCGGCGGCATCAGCTTGAGATACTGGCCTACTGTCTGATGACCAACCCTATTCATCTGGTGGTGGTGCCCGGGAATAAAAACAGTTTACAACAGGCACTGAAACCCCTGCATATGCGTTATGCACAACGCATTAACCGTCAAAAAAGTGGAAAGGTCATTTCTGGCAGGGCCGATATTTTTCATCACCACTGAATGAGCGTTACATGTGGGCCGCGTTGCTACCATTGATGTCTCCGAAATAACTGTTTCTGAACAGTTCGCAAAATTTACAATTCGCTAATGAAACGATCCATTGCCTACTTTATCACCGCTCACGGTTACGGCCACGCTGTTCGATCTTCTTACCTCATAAACCAGCTCGGTAGAGAAAACCAAATCACAATCATTTCTGGTATTCCCAAACAGTTTTTCGATGAAGAGATCACTGTTCCCTTCACCTATATACAAGCCGAATTTGATACGGGGTGCGTACAGTTCGATACATTCTCCATTGATATTGAGTCGACCCAACAGAACTATCTTGAGCAGGCATTTAAGAACGATAGAACACTTGCTGATTGGGTTAATAAACTTCGTGACCTTGACTGTGATTGTATTGTTTCCGATGTGGTTCCCTTTGCCGGCGTGATCGCCAATGAGTTGAACATTCCATCAATTTCCGTGAGTAATTTCTGGTGGAGTGATATCTACAGTGCGTTCCCAAAATCGCCCGATCAAGAAGCTCTTCTGAACCGTGTGAACTGCGAAATGAACTGTTTCACGCATCACGTGGTACTGAATCCACCAATGCGAAAGTGGGAGAGTACACCAAACGTTCTCACCGATGTGAACCTGATTCGTATCGCACGAGAT
This sequence comes from Pseudomonadota bacterium, assembly GCA_039714615.1. Lineage (GTDB taxonomy): Bacteria > Pseudomonadota > Gammaproteobacteria > JAAEPA01 > JAAEPA01 > JAAEPA01. The sequence continues at coordinate 16,470 of JBDLIZ010000048.1, forward strand.
CGATCTAATGAACTACGAGAAAAACTCGGTATTGAACAGACCCAACATCTTGCACTACTCTACACGGGAAACTATGGAATGAACTCAGTGAAATGGGAGAAACTTTCTCAGTTTGACAATTGGCGCTTTATTGGACTTCACCCAATCCCTGGAAAGCCATCGAACTTTACTCTGATCAACAAGGATCAATTTACGATGCAGGAATTTACTGCATCGGTGGATCTCGTGATTTCGAAACTGGGATACGGAACGGTGACAGAGTCTCTTGCATCAGGAACGCCACTGCTCTACACCCCCCGTGAAGGGTTTGCTGAGTCTCCTGTTCTGGAGAAGTTCTTGTTGCCCTATGGTCACTGTCATTGTATCGAAGAAACCGAGTTCAACGAGCTTAAGTGGGAGAGTGCGTTGGATAGTCTCGTTTCTGAAGGGAGACGATCGTTTCGGCTGTTTAATGATACGGAGCGAGTTGCGAAGTGGATTCTTTCTCGATGAAGCAATGACGATCACCCCAAGTTGGGGTGGCTTCAGACTGTGGTACTTTTCACCTCACAACAATTGAGTCTCCAACAATCCTCCCTCTGTTGGCTTGTTTCTAAGGAATGGCTCAACAATAACGAATAAGGTTAGATTGTGAGAGCGGAGCGAACCACAATCTGAACCGTTTGTTGGACGAGCCCGGGAACGGAGATTCACACATTAATGGTAGA
>JBDLIZ010000049.1:0-17095 GCA_039714615.1 Pseudomonadota bacterium
TTTGAACGATGTCCACAATTTCAACTAGCTGCGTGACCCCCCTACCGAGGTGAATGTGGCACTGTCAAGTTTATACTCTTTAGATTGCAAATGGGTATCAGACAGCATCGAGTTGCACAACGGCAGGCAAGTAACCAGGCGAGCGACGAGCAAAGGCCCTTGGAGAAACGTGCAATATGCCGAATGCCGATTCCCACTGAACCAACACATACAAACCTGACTGGAAGGATGTAATGAACCTATTTGTTATTGGATGGAAGCTTCCCCAAGAGCAACAGCTAAGACTGCTGAACGAATTAGCTGCGATGTCCAAGTTCTATCCGCAACTGGATGTTGAAACGCTCTGGTCTATATCAAGTGATGACAATGAAGTTACGACTGCGTCTATGCGCACTGGAGATAGTGCGGCAGCGCCAAGAGAATATGTTGATCTTCAGGATAATGGTGCTGTTCTCTTCAGCGGACTTCCTATTAATCCGGATGGCAGTTTTTTAGCACATCGGGCCGAACAACTGGCAGCGAATTGGAAGCGGCTGGATGCTAGCCTGGAGGGAATATATAGCCTGGCACGGGTGACCACAACCCCCTGTCAAGTGGAAATACAAACAGACATCCTTGGGTTTGAGCAGGTTTTCTATACCCGGCGGGGAGACGCCTGGGTTATAAGCAATAGCGTACGACTTATTGAGAATATCATTGGACTCAAAACTCTGGATCCGATTGGTGTAAGTACGTACCTAAGCATGGGATGGGTTGGAGGTGAACACACCTTGCGATCCGAGATAAAATCGATTCCTGGTGGTCAAAGGTGGATCTGGGAAGCCAGTAACAGTGAACCAGAGCGCAAAACATATTATTCACCATCCAGATTAGCTGGTATGCCTCGTCGGGATCTAACTGAAGAGGTCGTTGCAGAGTTGGCGGACAATATGAAGCGGTGCCTGTCGGTTCTAAAAAAACATTTTCCAGACGATATAACATGCCCTCTGACTGGCGGGCGCGATTCACGTTTGCTGGCTGCTCTACTCAGTGGAGCAGGAGCATCAGCACGTTACTATACATTCGGAAAACCTGGCGGGAAGGATGCAGAGATTGCAGCTCAGGTAGCTCGCATTTTGGGCCTGGATTACGAGGTAAAGCCGGTTTCAAATGCGGATGTGAACTATAGCTGGGATGAAGTTTGCCAAACTATTGTCAGGCAGAGCGATGGAATGTATCCGCTCCAACTAATGGCGGGAGTTTTGGCATTTCTGAATAATAATGTAGATAAGCTGGATATACGAATATGGGGGGTTGGGGGAGAGATTGCCAGAGGGTTTTATAACAATTCAGGTTTCTATCTGAAAAGGCATGACGTCGCGGATGTGCAGCAGATTCTCGCGCAAAGTCGAACGACAGATCAAGGTGGTTTGTTACGCTCGCAAAGTGTTGAACTGGCTCGTGACTATGTAAGAAAATTCGTAGAGGAAAAAGCAGGTGACGGTTTCTTACCGGAAGATATCCCCGATGTTATGTACACATATGAGCGTGTGGGAAGTCGAGGCGGAAAGAACATGCGTATGTCGATGGCGATTCGAGACGCATTTTCACCTTTCTGTACGCGCCCCTTTATTGAAGCTACTTTTTCTGTTCCCGCAGCACAACGATATACGGAGCCACTGCACTATCAATTGATCCGTCATCTATCACCTGAACTGCATCGACTGCCTTTTGATAGTAAACCCTGGCGTTCCCAAAATTCGAAATTGAATTTAGTTAAGTCGTACGGGGCGCTAAAGTTAGGCAGAATAGAAGACATGATAAGAAGACGGATAAAGAAAAAGAAAGTAAATATATCCCACATTGTCAAAGATACGATGTTTGATCGTAAGGGATGGTTTGAAAGAAACCGAGAGAAAATTCGGGAGGTCTGTCTGGACCAAAAAGACTCTGTGCTCTGGGATAGTGTAGATCGCTTGAAATTCGATCAAGTTACTTCATCTAAAACCGGAGCTTCCGAACGTTCTCGGTATTTGACCGGATTGTATCCCATCGCCACATTGTTCTACTACGAGGCAGAGAGAATCCTGCGTTCTTCTGAATAGTGTTCCTGATTGCCCAGGAGGCCCGCGATTATCATGATGAGCCCATAAAAAAAGGCGGCTATAAAGCCGCCTTTTTAAGGTTGAAGCGCCCTTAGTTCAGATAAGAACTTCGGCGCAGGAGGTAGCCGAGGGCGATTAGCATGAGCAGCGGGAACAGAGGATCGAACCCGTCTGAGCTACCCAGCGAACAACCGCCACCACCGTCACTGTCACTACTAGTACCACCACCGGTATCACCGCCGGTATCATTGTCGGTGATGGTCAGCACCGCTGTGGTACCCGTAGCGGCAAGCACCGCCCCACCCGCTGGCAACGGATTGCTGAGGCTAATGTTGACGGTTTCATCGTTCTCATCGACCGTATCATCGGTAATACTGATGCTTATGCTCTCTTCGACGTCGTTAATGGCAAAGTTCAATGTCGCACTGGCATCGGTAAAGTCCGTTACACCGGCCGTTCCACCCGTGGTAGCGATATCCACGGTCACCACATTTTCGGTATTTCCGAAACGCTCCACCGTAATCGTCGCCGTGCCTACGTCTTCCGCTACCGTGACGGCCGAGGTTGTCAGGCGAAAAATGGCATCTGAGGCGCGCCGAGTAAAGATTTCGAACTCACCTGAACCTCTGTCATCCTCCCAGGCCACCAGATGCTGAGCGGCCGTGGCACCAAAGGCGATGGCCGGACCGGCATTATCGCTTGGATGCTCTACCCCGAAATTCGCACCGCTGATGGGCAAACCGGCAACACTGGAGTCCACCGAACCATCGGCAGGTACGGCGCGTGCGTAGATCTCAAAGGCATCATTGCTTTCCTCATCCGCTTCCCAGACCACGAGATATTCGTTGCTCACGGCATTGTGGGCGACGGCCGGAAAACGAGCTTCCCGGTCGATACCACCAACGAAACTGATTTGGAAGTCATCCGCAATCTCGCTTCCATTGGTAGCATCGATGAGCTGACCATAGATGTTGAACTCATTACCTGCAACGGGTACAGGTGATGTCGTATCACCGCCTTGCCATACGACCAGGTACTGATTGTCAACGGAGTTGTAGGCGACCTCGGGGAATTGCGCCCAAAAACCATCATTAGTCGTACCACCCGTCGCACTGATCTTGGTTTGGGTTGCCGGGCCTGCACCAGCGGCATCGAGACGTCGGCCATAGATCTCCATATCCTGGTCTTCCACATCGTCACCCCACCAAACGACGTAGTACTCACCGGTACCGGTCGGATTACAGGCCACGGCTGGATCATCTCCATCCCGCGACGTATCAGTATTATCGATACCCATGGTACTGATAGGCATATCATCGTCTCCGCTCAAGACAAGGGCCGAATCCACTAATCGACCGAAGATCTCATTCGCTAGGTCCACAACATCACCTCGATAGACAACCAGATATTTTTTTGTGGTCGTGTTATAGCAGACATCCGGATTGGCCGCTGCACGCTTACTGTCTCCACCGATATCACCGATAAGACTGATGCGGGTCTGAGTTCCGAGTGGAGTGCCATCGGCACCGACCACCCGGCCGAAGATCTCTTGCCCATCAATGGACAAAGGCGCCGTCCCTTCCCAGACCACCAGATACTCATTGTCATCAGAATTGTAGGTCACGGCAGGATCCCTCGCCTGGGCATCTTCAAGAACGCCGGCACCATGAGCCATGGTGCTGATCTGAAAATCGATGCCTAACTCAGTGCCCGTCACAGCGTCTATACGCTGACCGAAGACCTCAAAATCCTGATCCACGTCATCACCCCACCAAACGACCAGATACTCATTGTCAGTGGAGTTATAGGCAACATCCGGATTGACGGCACCCGTGGTACTGTTACCGTCGGCACCCATGTCACTGATTCTTAACTCACTGCCGATGACCGGATCGATGGTCACCGGATAGGCCGCCGTGGCCAGGGCCTTTCCATCCACGCGAATGCGGGTAGTATTTTGAGCAACCTGCATGGTGGCGGGCAGAATCTTGCCCTTGGCGTCAAACACGGTCACCTGACCCAGGGTCACGACACCTTGTTCATCACGCCATAACCAACCGGATGCACCGCGGTTTTCCAGTTTACCCTGGGTCAGGACACGGCCCGCCACCAGCAGATCGGCACGATTAAGCGCCAAGGGCTGAGCAATGACAAAGCGCTGCTCTATGGTTGAATGCCCGATCACATAGCGCTCGCTGATGCCCGCACGTGCATAGGAGATGACGTCGGGCTGAAATCGGATTGGGGTAACGGACTCTACCGCCTTATTCGCGGAGAAACCACTCGCTGGGCCAATATAGTCTAGGGCCCATGACCAATGTGGTCCACGCATGGGATCAAACTCGAACCCTTCGGGCGTGAATAGTGCGTCGTGACGGCGATGTTGCACGGCAATCCCTTCGGGACCACTCGAAACGCGATTTAGCGCAAGAACAGCTGCCTGATCTGGGGTGATCGAAGGCTGCACCACCGGTTTTACGGCTGCAAACACCCCACTGGCAGCGGAAATCAAACAAAGGGCCAGCGAAACGGCCGCATACCTTGTCATTTGCTTCATTTTCAATTCCTGTTGAGTCTTGGTTGTGGAATTGCAGTCTGAGTACTGCTTTTCCTTGAGGATCGATCATTCTGCTTTACAATTGTAAAGATAATATCTGCATCCTGATCAATCCCTTTCCGAGGTTTCATACCGAATATCCTTTCAGGAACCCAAAGTTAAGCACACCAAAGGTTGTTGTTTTGAGAAATGAATCAAGATTTATCCTGGTGCGGTGGGGAAAGGTATAGGGGTATGACAAGTATGCCGACTCTGTCTCAGGGAAAACTATGGAAGCCTTCAGGGAAACCGTTCGTTCATTGCGTAAGCGACTTACTGACCTCGAATTAGGCCCTTGATGACTCAATACGGTTCGGCACCAGTCTCCCCTCGCCACTCGAATGTATTTGTAGTTATACCATTTAAATCAGTGCGTATACCGGCCAAGATGGCATCCGATACATAAGGGCCGAATCGTGTCTTGGAGCCGTCTTTAGAAAATAGAAAATAATCCTTTCCACGCATAGTCTCAACAACACAAGCTATGGCCTCTTTTTCTGGTACTTCAATGCGCTCGATGCTTGGTTTCTCATCTGCTTCGTCTACGGGAGATGGGTATAACAAGGTAATGAATACCTTCGATGCAAAGGCCTGTGCCTTATAGATGACCACTGGAGCTGCTGTCTTATGGTGGTGGTCTATCGAGTACCAACCTTGAATTGGTCGTTCTTGACCCGCGATACATGAAACATCGATTTCCTGTGGACTGGCCGGCAGGATGTGTAAACCAGGCGCTTGTAGTTTGGAGTTCAACACTACCCCCTGTTCGCCTGATTCACGTACCGTTATCTGCGGTGAGCAATGGAAAAGCAATTGGTAATCGTGGATTTCAGAGGCCTGCAATTCATCTACGATCACCCAATAATCCGGTTTAACAAAAAGAATATGACGCGTATGTACAACATCATCGACGATGCGTGGCGATTTAGGCCTCTTTAACGCGAACTCGCCATAGCCTTCGTTGTATTGAGCCGCAACATAATCAAAATCTTCCCGACAGACCCAGCTTGCGTAGTCTTTTGTTGCGACCTTCGGGCTTCGGTGAACGTCATACCAACGCCTGATTTGACTCAGGCCATCCACCAATACAGTATTGTGTCCTTGGGACCCTACAAAATATTTTCGGTACGGGTCAGTCTTTTCATAAGTATATGACCCAGAATCCACAATAAAACTCTGTCCGTATGCAAACAACTCAATATTCAGCTTATCCTCGTGGCCATGAAATCCACCATAGGGTCCTGCATCAAACAACAAATAACGTGCCTGCTGCGACCAGTCGCTACGCATAATATATATGCCTGCATCCTTTATCGCCGTGGATGTGTCATGAGGTTCAATCCCTTGTTCCCCCCCCGTAGCACTGTAGATGAATTCCTCACGTCTGAACTTCTTTCCAGCACGTATCAATCGCTCATGTGAGTACAATATAAAGCCATCGTTGATTTCCGGAAAACTGCCATCTGGCCGTATCATTCTTGCCAGAACGTGATACATCCTTTCGATCCATTCCCTAAGATTCTCATTGGGCAACCTAATACGATTATTTTCAAGCAGATCGTAAGTCTGCTCGAATTCATCGATCACCAGCCATTGATAACCCGTTGACACCTCTATCTGTGAGCCATCTTGATTAATCTGGCGGCGTAACTCCTTTTCCAGGCGATACAATGCCGTTTCACGCCATTGCTGTGCCTCTCGATACTCCGGAAAGTAGAGGCCCACACAGATCAGGCCATTGCTTTCCCGTATTAGATGATTGAGCTTACTGGTAAAGAGCGTTAGAAACTTTGCATGATCGTAAATGGCACGTAGCATCTTGAGCTTTGCATCATTTCCGAAGCTAGGCGATGAATAAAACATAGCAAACACAGGTATCCAACTGATCCGCATTCGCAAAGCCACCTCCATTAATCGCCAGGTCGGGCTCGTTTCATCCTTATATTTGGGCGGTGGATTGCTATCGATCCAGTCCAGCATTTGAGAAACGAACGCCTTTGCATATCGTTCATTTTTTGTGCGTTCATAGGCCAATCCTAGAACAGTCCACCACTGGTGTCTGTTCAAACGGAACAACCACTCTCGATTTGAGGTTGGATTTCTAGTCCAATCGATCCCTCCATCGGCGGAGCACAGAGGGCTATCACCGGTGTAGGTTAATTGATTATTTAATATGGATTCAGCATTACTTACCAGCCTGTCATCATTAAGAGCAGCCAAATCCAGTCGCAAGTCGGTAATTTTTTCAGGCACACCCAACCAGGACGAGCCAATCCGTTTTCGATAATGATCGATCAGGGCCTGGTTGGCCTGCGCGATATGCCCCTGCTGCACCAGCTCCGCTATGTCCTCTATATTCAGTAGACCCAGAAACTCTGCATCAGAAAGCCCTTGAGCAGAGTTCATCGCTGTAGAGCATTTCTCTTTGTTCTTACTAAAATATTTTTTTATTGGCGCTTTGAGCAGTGTCTTTACAAATCTCATTTGCTACACCACGTCTAAGACTTTTGTAGAAGATTTGATTCATGCTCAAACCTGTTGAACACGTCGATGGACCTGATAATTACATCGAGCACCTGATCTGTAAGCTCTCTTTCAAGGAGTGTTTGCAAACGTTCCAGATAATGTAACCGACGATAGAACGGTATTGATATACTGCCCTGGAATTTCGAGATAGAGGGCTCGTTAATAAATCGTTTTAGTAAATCATGCGCACTACGATCCACATTGGCGGCAATATCCACGCCGACCCGATCATAATATATCTCCGTCAAAAAAAAGTTATATAGATCATGAAGTAACCCTCTAAACTTTGCACCCTCCCAATCTATCACTTTGATCCCTCGATGAGTTGACAAGATGTTTACCAAGGAAAAGTCTCCATGAGAGAACGTAAGAACTGTTTCTCCGCCGGCTTGATGGAGTAACTGTGCACTTATCGAACTAAGGAAGGTTCTAACTTTCTGTATCTTTGCTTGGTTCAGGCTAGAATCAAACAGTCTTTGATCATCGACGATCCGAGCATTCTCCTCGATATACCTTCGACTGTTAACTTTAGTAAACCTTTCTATTTCCGACAAATCTTGGAGGCAGAATCGCACTCTTGAATGGAATAAATCAAACAACTTCCCGGATTTTGACTCATTAAAGAGCGATTGCTGATCTCCGATGAGATAATCTTCCTCATACCAGCGTTCCTTCTCGTCCCATTTCTTCACCGAAGGTGCACATTCAAGACGTCCAGCGGTTCTAACCCCTTTTATCTCTTCGCAAACGATTGAAGAATCAACATCCTTGTCTATTACTCTTATGACAAGCTTACGGTCTAGATCAAAGACCTTGTAACCCCGATGCACTGCCAATGCCAGTTGACCGCGAATCGGCAGTGCTACTCCCCTATTAATCTTCTTATTTATCAATGAGTGTAGAGCAACGGCTTTAAATCCACTAATGCCTGTTTTTCTATTGACCCGCAACGCGGAAAGTCGAAGTGATTTATGCTTAAAAAAAACTAACCATAACAGTAGAAACGGGTTTTGTTGCAGACAGATGAAAAGTCTTCCTTTCTTTACATACTGATAACGGCCACTATTCATTAAAATCGTTATTAATCGGATAAAAATAAAGTATTCATTCGGAGGCTTTTTTATTTACTCCATCCCCATCTGGAGATTCCAAATTCAAATATAGGATAGATTTAATTGTGTTAGAGGCGACAATGCAGACTAGAGAACGTTTGGCGTGAGGCGCTTATTTTTTTGTCCACCGGTTTCGAAAGCTGGAGATCTCTACCTCACTATAAAAATGATTTGAAAATTTAGACTTATACAATTTATCAAGATAAGAATCTGGCAAATGAATATGGTCTTTAAAGTCCTTATATAAGTCCGCATAGTCCTTGTTATCACCGAGGTTCTTATTCAACAGGCTGAAATCATCGATATCCATCAGCTCTTTAAAGGCGGTGCTCGCACATCGATTCAAGTCTTCCAGTCGTATGAGCAGGACATCTGCATTCTTTCCCTGATAAATCTCGTATCCTTTGGAGGTTGGAAAATCGCTGGCATATACATCGATATCAAATATTTTCCTGAACTCCCTGTCATAATATACCAAGGGTGTATCATGACGGCATTTTTCGAAGAACAGCTCTATGAGCCCGCTTAGATCCTCCTTTTTCACGACAATCTGAAAATCATATTCTACTGAATTCAAATTCCATTCTTGTTTGGAATTAACGGATACGATCTCGATATTCTCAAAAAAAGTGGCTAGGTTTCTGGCTACAGGATCTCGGACCAGGGTGACGATCTTCCATCTTCTTTCATTATTTTTTTGTTCTATCCACTTCCTCAGATAACTGTATTGCCATATATGTTTGAGCGCGCCCTCCCTTTTAGTGCGAAGGAATTTTTTCCGTTTTATTTCGTATTTTTCTATGAGGTTGGAATCGAGGAAGTGGACATGATAGGTCCGACGGTTGATACCTGCTTTTGCTAACGAGCTGACTACCGATTTTGAACCTACCTTCCCCATCTGAAAAACCAACAACGGGGGCTCATCATGCCGCCTGTCAGCACGACGCAGGGTATAATGATAGTAGAGCTTTGCAGTGTTATAGTTTAACTTAGATAGTTTCTCTACCCATTGCTCACCCCGTTTTAGATACCGTCTCAACATTATTCAACTCGTTTATCTGATGACGCGACAGGGATGATATATGGTCGTGTTATGAGTAAGGAATGCTACCGACACACTTCCCTATCTGACTTGCCTTATCGCTCGTATTCGGCGTTGTGACAACAGTGACATAGCTGGGGCTATGCGCCTGTTGTCACGCCTTGAATACAAACGATCATCCGGCGCCAGTTAGGGAAGTGTGTCGTTCGCATTCCTAAGTCCGACAGACGCCTAGGGAAGTATGTCAAAGGCATCAATATCCACTCGATAGCCCTGTGATGTTAGGTTTTTCTCCCCCATGGCCTCAATGCGTATGGAATGTGCTCCTCTTGATAAATTAGTCACTACGAAGCTTTCCACTAGCGTCTCGCTGGCCTTGGCATATTGATCGATGTCTGACATATATTGCCCATCAATATAAACACTCGCCTTACCCTGTTCGTTTGATCGAGTACCTATCCACTTTACCCCGGTGCCTACAAAATTCAGAGTAACGTCACTTCCTCTAGCATCAGAATAACTAACCTTGCCTGCACTGTATTCCTCTGCCTTTTCAGTACGCCAATCTCCATTATATATTACGACTGCTCTATGATTTTCATATCTAACAGGTCGGCTGATTGTTTCCCAGCTCATCCCATCATCGTGACTCACAAACACCTCCTCATAGGATGCCGCATAGATTGTATGGTTTTTGTCATAATTCGGTGAGAACAAAATCCTATTCACGTCATAGTTATTTTCAATCAATGTTGAAGAGAGCATTGTAAAAGTGTTTCCCCTGTCCATACTCTTATAAAGTCCCTTCCCCTTGACACTTATAAGCAGGGTATTATCTTTCGCAAAGTTGGGGGAAAGCGCAAGCGCAATGACATAACTATTTTCTCCATACGCCAATCCTTTAATCTTCGACCATGATCTAGCTCCATTTTCGGTCTTGTACAAACCGTGAGAACTTGCAGCAAATAGCGTCTGATCTTTGCCATAACCAGGTGAAATAGCCACAAAAAGATCATTAATATGAATACCATGCAAGACCTTTCCCTTCCAGGCATCGATGACATCAAGGCCGTGATTTACTGCAGACCAGTTATCTCCGCCATCCTCTGACTTATACACACCCATGCCCCTTACACTCGCAAATACCGTCCTATCGTGCTGGAAATCCGGAGACATTGCCAGATCCGCGATGACCTCACCCATGCCGTTCCATATAACAACCGCACTTGTTCCGCCGTCGCTGGACTTCATAACACCGTGCCTTCTGGTACCAAAAAAAACAAGCCTATCCTGGCTGTAGTTCGGTGATGGAGCAATCCGAGTTGGATAGGGTGAACGAAACTGTGATGGTGGCAGTATCAAATCAGCAAAAAATTGTAAACCTATTTTTGCGATATGCTTATTCCACCACTTCCGCCAAGGCGCCAGCTCAAGAGCCCCTCTCTTCCAGCTTTTTCCTTTATCGTCCGACTTCAACAAAACCCCATAGGCGCCAGCAAATATCGTATGATCGGATGTATAATCTGAAGAAAAGTCAATGTCGGATAGACGGGTTTTTTTCAAGCCGACATTACTAATAGTCCATGACTTACCCTCATCCTCCGTAACATAACCCCCACCACCGTAGGTGCCCACACCAATAGCCTCATATTCATTGTGAGTGCTTGCCACACCCAGCCCCTTGATGATCCCTAATGGAAGGGTTTCCATTTGTTGCCAGCTCCTCCCCCCATCCCGGGACTTGAACAGACCATCGAACCCAGCAATGAAAATGACCTGATCCTTGGCAAAGTTCTCAGAAAATACGATGTCGTGAAAATGTGGTGAATGATGTTTTTGTGAATCCGCTTGGGAATCAGTGCTCAGTCCAGAATTGCTCTTCTTCCAACTCTGCCCACCATCCTGTGATAGGAATACGGCCTCATACCAAGTCGAAAACGCTACCTTCTTGTCCTGTCCATAGGTTGGAAAAACGGCTATCGAATTAATTGAACCGGATGCCGTCAAGCCACTGCTTAACCTCCTAAAGGTCTTCCCTCCATCGGTAGATCTAAATATCTTGGAATCCTTGGTACCTACGAATACCGTTCCATCATCATTTACATTTGGAGAAACTGAGATAGTAGTTATTACACTATTGAATTGAGTATCTTCAAGCCGCTGCCAGTCTCTGCCTTGATTCAGTGATAAATAAAGATTACCTTGCGCATCCCCCATCAGGGCCTGAGATTTCCCAGCATGGTTAAAAAATGCGAGGGAGACAACCTTGACCTGTCCACCTACTGCCCTTACCCACAACGCACCCCCATTATCTGACCAGAAAAGCCCTCCTTGTTCACTTGCAGCAAGAATAAGCTTATCGCTCCCATACTCAGGGCTAATCGACAATAATCCGATACTCAAATTCTCAAGACCCTTGTTATTTTTCGTCCATGAATGGCCCCCATCTTCCGACTTATATATGCCGTCTCCCCGGGTTGCCGCAAACAGGGTTTGATCATCGCGATAATCAGGTGAGATAGCAATATCTGAAAACGAGAACCTATTATCTAGGCCATTATTGACACCCTTCCAGCTGTAACCACCATCCGTAGATTTTCTTATGTAATCTGATATGGCAACAAAAACCGTTTGATCTTTTTGATATGCTGGAGAAATTACTAATGCATCTATAACATCATGCGGGGAATGAGCCACCACTAATTCAGCAAACGATACTGCAATAATCAGCACGAGGAGGAGAAGATTTTTTTCTAGTCTTGGTATTCGCTCGAACATTCTAAGAATTGTCATAGATTAGAGGCAGAATTATTTATTTTACAATCAAGATCACTCCACTGGCTCAGGCTGTTTGACTTAGTGCCTGATCGCCGTCCTCTTTTTGATACTGCGTTTCCCATTTCAGCAGGGGTCTTACGGCGCCTTTTAACCGACCAGCCCATTCTCCTCGAGCAGAACCGCCTTCTAATGTGTCAACCACATTGAACGTAATCGCATCACGTACGAAAAACCTTCTAAGCTTTCTGTTTAGAGTGCGCATCGCCACAGTGATATATAATACCCCTTCACTTAGAAGGTTTCCTGGTATCCAGGCTGTACTGGTATATCTCCCACGTGGCCGGGGACGATTCAGCCATGAAGGATCCTGGTCTACGGCAGCGAAGATTCTTACTCCATCATCATTGATCACCTCATAATAGGGTAGAATTATATTTCCTTCTTCAAGCACTTCATATTCCATTTGAAGACCTATGGGATGGCGAATATCATAGCCATCGAGGGATTGACCATCTTCGGTAACGGTACGCACCGCTCGCAATTTAGCCACATGATCCCCTGGCGCAGATGATAAATCGGGCCAGATACGTGCCCCAGAGTCGCCATGCATGCTACCAGTAAGATACATACTTACTGTGGAGCTTGCCGGACCATCCTTCACTATTTTACCTTGATCAAGAAGAATCGCACGTTGACATAAGCGCGCTACCGCAGCCATATTATGAGACACGAACAATACCGTTTTTCCGCGCTGACCAACATCTTGCATCGTATCCAAGCACTTTCTCTGGAATGCCGCATCACCAACTGCCAGAACCTCATCAATGATCAGTATTTCGGGTTCCAGATGAGCCGCAACCGCGAACGCAAGTCGCACCCTCATTCCCATGGAATACCGTTTTACAGGAGTATCTAAGAATTTCTCTACCTCGGAAAATTCAACGATCTGATCAAACTTCTTATCTACCTCTTTTTTTCGCATACCGAGAATCGTAGCATTCATGTATACATTTTCCCGGCCAGTGAGTTCTTTATGGAAACCTGTTCCCACCTCCAGCAAACTACTTACTCTCCCGCGAATCTCAGCATGACCTTCGGTTGGCGCTGTAATCTTCGAAAGTATCTTCAATAAGGTAGATTTACCGGCACCGTTTGTTCCGATAATACCTACGACCTCTCCTCTCTTCACCTCAAAGTTTAATCCCTTAATCGCCCAAAATACGTCTTCTGACTCGTGCAGACCATTAGCATTTGCATCTTTGAAATTGTAAAGTGAACGGTATTTTTTATAATTCTTGAGCGGACTTTTAATAACATTAAACAGGGCCTGGCCGATACTATCAGAGGCTTCTTCTTCCATTCCAATACGATAGCGTTTGCCCAGATTTTCTATCTTAATGGCTATGTTTTTATCGATCATATCAGTTCCTGTTTATCAACTATCCATACGGTATATAAGCCCCATAAATCATAACGGGTTAGATTACATCCACAAAAACACGTTCCATCTTTCTAAAATACATTGAACCGGCTACGATTAATACTAGGCAGGTAGCCATACCAGGAAAAATATATTCCCATGGCATTACCGTTCCAAGCAGGCAAGCCCTGAGCCCTTCTATTACCCCTACAATTGGGTTCAGAGAATATAATATGCGGTATTGTTCCGGGATGGATGACGCCGTATAAAGAATCGGTGCCGAATAGATCAACATATTAATTAGGAAAGGCATAGCAAATTTAACGTCACGATAACGTATCGCTAATGCCGACAACCACATACCGATTCCCGCCGGAATACTCATCAGCATGATGAGGAATACTGGAAACCACAAAAGATTCCATGTTGGTATGACACGATAATATATCATTGCTCCTAACAGCAGTAGCAGCGATATTCCAAAATCAACCATCTTGGACAGCACTGGAGTCAGAGGAAATATTAATCGTGGGAAATAGACCTTACCCAACATCGCCTGCCCTTGCACAAGACTCTGACTCGATTGCGCCATCGCCTGAGACATATATGTCCAAGGGATAATGGCAACGGTGGAAAACAATGTATACGGTATACCATCCGTTTGTAGATTAGCAATCTTTCCAAATATTATTGAGAATATAACGATTTGTATAAACGGATTAAGAATGGCCCAGGAAAAACCCAAAATCGTCTGAGCATACATTACCTTTATACTCCGCCATACAAGAAAGTAGAATAAGTCCCGATATTCCACTAACTCTTTAAAGTCAATCAACTGCCAACCACTAATTGGTTCAATAATGGTAACCGATGTATCTTCAAGATCCTGTTTCATCTAAGCATCCATATCCGTTATTTCAAGTTAAGCACTATCACCGCTTCTTGCTCCTTCTATGCCACAATAGATGGCTTACTCACCAAGCCGAAGTACTGATTTTGTTCATCCCAAAGCCTGTCGCATAAGCGTCCTTTAGGTAGTTCTACATCCTGAAATGTCAATACCTTGTCTTTGGAGATATCTTTATTTAGACGACAGCCTTCTGCCAATCCTACAGGAAGAAGGCCCTGACTCCTAACCACATCGGAATTTTCTGCTTGACCATAGGTCATGTAGTAACCTATGCCATCTAATATTTCCCCCTTGCCTAGGTCCTTCTTAGCCGTTGCAACAACATCCACTCGCGGGCGATCAATAGGGGCAATCGCAGCATCATCGAACAGCACTGCACGGGCAACAGTAGTGGGAACCTCGAAATGGCACAGGTGATAGGGAGTGTAGAAGCAATACAATGGTCCAGCACCCAATTTATATAATTCAAGATAATGCTGCTGCGTGGGGTGGTCATGTGTTCCCAGAACGAACACACCTGGTCCTGGTTCAGCACCAACCACATAGTCAACAATACCCGCCCCCTCCAATAATGTTTCCAATGGATACCAGTCAACAGCCTCTTTGATAGGTGTTCCCGCAGGTACCGTCGGGCCGTACATCCCGCGTTTGGCAACCCGCATACCCGTAGCATTGGCGACGATAGCCTGTTCGAAGGAAATTTTTGTCCCATCAGCAAAGGAGCTAACCATATGGGGTTGCTGCTTCCATCTACGGGCAAACTCAGCCTGGGTGGTTGGGTTACGATAGGGGTCCTGCAGACCTTTGATGTTCCCGCAAAGGACCGGCCTGACACCGATCCCTTTTACAAAACGGTATAGATTCATGATAACTCCGGGTTGATCACCGTCTGCATTGGTGAATACAACCCCTGCCCTATCGGCATGGGCCTTCAGGATAGGGCCAACGGTGCTATCCAGCTCGGCATTCATTATGATGACATGCTTTCCATGCTCGATCGCCTTGAGAACGACTCCTGCACCAAACTCTACTGCACCTGTAACCTCGATGATCGCATCGATCATCTCTGTCTGACATAACAAATCCGGGTCTTCGGTTACCACATAACGTCCATTGGAAATCGATTGTTCCAGTTGCGATAAAGAACTCTCAATGATGTCTACATCCTGCTGTCCAACCTCCTCATAGACACGTTTGGCAGCGTCAAGCGAACGGTTGGAGATGGCAACCAAATCCATTCCAGGCACTGAATTAAAAATCTGCAGCGCGATTCCTCGGCCCATAAATCCGGCTCCAACCATACCTACCCTGATCGGATCGCCTTTTTCTTGCCTTTTCTGTAATGCCTTATCGACAATGATCATACCTGTCTTCCTCGTATCCGCTTGGAATATTGGCCAGCTATACCCGTAGCGGATAGGCTCTTGGGCATGCAAAGCGCATCTAATTCGTTATAGAGTAAGGTGCAACGCAATAAGTATATGCATGACGGATAGGTTGTTGGGAGTGCAGAGTATATCGAGTTTATTATTGAGCAAGGCGGAACCAAGTGAATCATGGTTTTTCAATGGCTTTCGTGTTCCAACGCCACTAGACATGGAGGCGAGGCGCTACTCTCGCAATAAAATATGCTTGCCATGAGCCTATCTAACACTGCCTCCTCTCAGGGTATATAGTCTTGCCACCCTACATCCTTTTCGGATATGACACTCACCTTCAGTGGCCAAGTAATACCAAAGGCAGGGTCGTTGTAACGCGCCCCTTTTTCAGCACCCGGAGTATAGAATTGAGACACCTGATAAAACACCTCAGTCTGATCTGCTAGGGTTTGGAATCCATGCGCAAACCCCTCTGGGACATAGAGTATATGACGGTTCCCTGCTGTCAGCTCAATACTGGTCCATTGTTTATAGGTTGACGATTCGGGCCGCAAATCTATTATCACGTCATATATCGCACCACTTATACAACGCACCAGTTTCGCCTCTTCGTGGGGAGAGACCTGATAGTGCATACCACGAAGCGTGCCTTTTCGTTTATTATAGGATAGGTTTGCTTGCACTATCCGCAAATTCAAACCGTGTTGTTTGAACTCATTCTGACACCAAGCACGTGCGAAAAAACCTCGATCATCTCGAAATTCTTCAAGCGCTATGACATAGGCGCCCTGCAGAGTAGTTTCCATGAAAATCATGGCCTACCGTCTCTCCTGCGTATAGATTGTCACCAAGTCTTCCAGGGTGCATTTCCGCTATGCCATAAATTCTCGAGGACGTTCTTATCCCTCAAGGTATCCATGGGATGCCAGAATCCATGGTGCTTATAGGCGGACAACTGTCCATTCTCGGTTAGACTTTCAAGAGGCTCGTCCTCCCAGACTGTGCTGTCATCTTTTATGTAATCCATCACGTCAGGCTCTAAAACAAAGAACCCGCCATTAATCCAGGCATTGTCGCCTTGAGGCTTTTCCCTAAAATGATCAATCTTGGTCTGCCCATTTGCCAAACTGAAAGCCCCAAAGCGACCAGGGGGTTGAACCGCCGTCAATGTCCCAAGAACACCTTCTTTTCTATGAAACTCAATTAATTTCCCTATATCGATATCACTGACACCATCTCCGTATGTGA